>NZ_ALNN01000029.1:0-13219 GCF_000293175.1 Capnocytophaga sp. CM59 | reverse complement strand
TTTTTGGCTTAATGGACAAAAATGTTGCTCGAAAGTTCTTCAATCCCTTATTTTATCTACCTTTGCAGCTATTTGAAAAGATGAATAAAAAATTTGCTTTTACTGTGGCAGCAAAATAACTAAGAAAAATGGCACTAAAGAGGGTGTTCAACGATACAAGTGTTATGCCTGTGGAAAGACTTTTTTAGCCAAGAGGCAATTGAATATAGATGAAGATTTACTTTGGGAAGAGTATGTCAAAGGTAAACAGACTTATGCTCAATTAGCTGAAAAATATAGGTGTTCTATAAGAACAATCCAAAGAAAGTTAGATAATTATTCTGTCAAGAAACAGCTTAAAACAGCCCGAAAGGTGATCGTTCTGATGGATACAACTTATTGGGGAAGAGAGTTTGGCGTTATGCTTTTTAAAGATGCAATAACTAAAGAGAACCTTCTAAAGTACTATGTGAAAAATGAAACGAATGCTTTGTATATAAAAGGAATTCAAGAACTTATAAGCAAAGGTTTTGAAGTTATAGCAATTGTTTGCGATGGAAGAAAAGGACTATTACAGTCTTTTAATGATATTCCTGTTCAAATGTGTCAATTCCATCAAAAGGCAATTATTGTCAGATATTTAACCAAGAATCCTAAACTCCCTGCTGCGCAAGAACTAATAAAAGTAGTGAATTTATTGACTAATACAGACAAAGAATCATTTGAAGGAATTTTGGGATTATGGCATGAAAAATGGGGAGATTTTCTCAAAGAGAGAAGTATTAATCCATTGACAGGCAGAACACATTATACACATAAAAAGCTAAGAAGCGCCTATAGAAGTTTGAAAAACAACTTATCATGGCTCTTTACTTGGTATAATAAAATAGAACTAAATATTCCCAATACAACGAATGCAATAGATGGTCATTTTGCGGACTTAAAGAATAAACTAAGGAATCATAATGGTTTGTCTTTGGAAAGGAAAAAGAAATTTATTGATGGGTTTTTAAAGGCATAGGGCTGCCAAAATATTAAAAAAATAGGGAGCCTTATTACAAGCTCCCTCATATTAACATTTTGTATAGCATCTGTATTATCCCTGATAGGTTGCTCCCCAGCAGAGCCTATTTCCGTTTATACAGATAGGGCAAAGGTAAGGTAGTTTTTTGTATTATCCAAATACCTGTCTAAAAAAGAGCAACACTTTTGTCCATTAGAAGCTATATACCCAAAAAAAGCAACATTTTTGTCCATTATACCGAAAAGCAACATTTTTGTCCATTATACCGAAAAAAATGATGAATTTGAAGACGATGAAGATAGCATCTCATAGCGTGTAAGTTTCTTTAAGTTTGAGGGAGAAATTCCCCCTTACTCGCTAAGGGGGAATAATTCTTTGGCATTCTTAGTCGTTGCCTCCGCTACTTCCTTGACGCTAATTTTCTTAAAGTGAGCGATACTTTGCGCTACATAGGGTAGGAAAGCGGGTTCATTGCGTCGCTTATCTCGTGGGTTTAGCAGGTGTGCAGGTATATTCTTGGGAAGCATAAAGGGCGCATCGGTCTCTATAAGCATACGATCTAAGGGCACATAACGCACTACCTCTTCCAAGAAAGCAAATCGGCGGGTGTCGCTAATGGCGCCTGTAAAACCAATATAGTAACCTGCCTCAAGGTAGGTTTTTACCTCACTCAAACTGCCTGTAAAACAATGTACTACCCCCTTAGGTAGGTTGGTATAATCCTTGAGAATCCCTACAAATCGGTCAAAGGCAGCACGCTCGTGTAGGAATAGTGGCTTTTGCACCTCTTGGGCGAGGGCGAGTTGGGCATGGAAACACTGCTCTTGTACAGGGCGTGGCGAGAAATCGCGATCAAAATCCAAACCACATTCTCCTACGGCTACCACTTGTTTCTCCTTCAGTAGGGTGCTGAGCTGAGGAATGGTCTGTTCGTTCATCGTTTTAGCATCGTGGGGGTGTACTCCTGCGGTGCTATATAGCAGGGTAGGGTAGCCCTTGGCAAGCGCAAAGGATTCTTTGCTACTGCGAAGTGAGGTGCCGGTGAGGATCATTTGGGTTACGCCCGCCTCCTCAGCACGGTAGAGGAGTTCTTCTTGGTCGTGGACAAATTGTCGGTTGGTTAGGTTTAGGCCAATATCTATCATTTTTTTAATGTTTAATGGTCAATGATTAATCATTATTGGCATTAATCATTGTTGAAATAATGTAGCCACTACTCCAAGCGTTTTGGAAGTTATAGCCTCCTGTAACGGCGTCTATATCCAAGGCTTCACCTCCTATATAGAGCGTAGGATATAGCTTGGAGCGAAAGCTCTTGAAATCAATTTCCTTGAGGGAGACGCCTCCGGCAGTAACAAACTCTTCTTTGAAAGGGGCTTTATCCTCAATAGAGAAAGTACTTGCAGTGAGTTCCTTGGCTAAGGCGTGTAACTGCCCTTTGTTCAACTCTGCCCATAGCTGGTGAGGCAGTACCCCAGCGCGCTCTAAGAGCTTGTTCCATAGCTTTTTGGCTAAGGAGAACGGACAATGATTCTGTAGCTCCTTGCGTGGGTGTTGCTGTTTTTCCTCTTGCAAGATGGTGAGCGCATCTTGGGCGGTGAGTAGTTCATCTATTTGAGTTAACCAGTTGATTTGTAGGGCAAACTTATACTCCAACTCAGCCAAGATTCTCGCGGCAAAGGCCGATAGCTTGAGTACCGCAGGCCCACTGAAACCCCAATGGGTGATAAGTAGTGCTCCTATAAGTCCTTGTTTGTCTATAAGAGGCACCTTCAGTGGCGTTCCTTGGCTGTCTAAGAGCTTGACCCCCACTTGCTTGCTCACCCCCGCCAGTCCTTCTACAAAGGAGTCTTTAGAGGCAAAGGTAAAGAGCGAAGGCACAGGCGGTACAATGGTATGGCCTAAGCCAGCGAGCAGTTGCCATATCTTGGGGTTACTGCCAGTGGCCACTACCAGATGGCGACAAAGGAAAGTCTCGGTGCCTTGTACCTGCCACAGCTCCTGCTCATAGGAAAAAGACTGAATATTTTGCCTGTATAGGATCTCTATATGATATTTCTTAGCCAAGGAAAGGAAACAGTCTATCACGGTCTGCGAGCTGTTGGATTGGGGGAACATACGACCATCGGCTTCTTGCTTTATAGCGACTCCATGCCAGGAGAACCAGCGGACGGTATCTTGGGACGAAAACCGCGAGAATACGCCCAACAGCTCTCGGTTACCACGGGGATAGTTCTTGACAAATTCGCGAGGGTTTGTCTCCGCGTTGGTCAGGTTACAGCGCCCTCCGCCAGAGATACGTACTTTGCCGAGGGCTTCCTTGCTTTTCTCAAGAATACGTATGCGCATATGGGGGGCTTTTTCAGCTATATTGATAGCGGTGAAAAGCCCACAAGCACCTGCGCCTATGATGATTACATCGGTGATATCTTTCATATATGATAAAAATCTGTGGGGAGCACTCCCCACAGATTTTGCAATTTAGTAATATGACAATGAAGTAAATTATTTCTTATGTCCTTCTACTTCTTTTTGTGCGTCCTCTCTTCTTTCTCTCTTAGAGGAGTCATATACCAATGGGGTAGCTACGAAGATAGAAGAGTAAGTACCAACCACTACCCCGATGATCATGGCAAACATGAAGCCTCGGAGGGTTTCTCCCCCAAAGATGAAGATGGCCAAGAGCGTTAGCAAGGTAGTAAGGGAGGTGTTCAGCGTACGGCTTAGGGTAGTGCTGATGGCATGGTTAAGTGTCTGAGCACTCCAACCACTCTTGCCTATTTCTTCACGGATACGGTCAAAGATAATCACCGTATCGTTCAAGGAGTAACCAATTACGGTAAGGATCGCTGCAATGAACTGTTGGTCTATCTCAAGACTAAAAGGCATCACAGAGTAGAGCAAAGAGAACGCCCCTAAGGTGATAATCACGTCGTGGGTAAGGGCGGCTACCGCTCCCATAGAGAACTGCCATTTGCGGAAACGTACCAAGATATATCCGAAGATGATGATAAGCGAACCGATGATTGCCCATACGGCACTACTCTTGATGTCTTCAGCGATACTTGGCCCTGTCTTGTCGGACTTCATCACTCCAAGTCCCTCACCACTCATGAACTCGTCGTAAGAGATCTGCTCACCCATTACAGGTTGTAGATCCTTGTAGAGAATTTCTTGAATTTCGTTATCGGTTTGGGTACTTTCGTCATTGTATTTGTACTTGGTAGAGATACGTACTTGGTTGGCAGCTCCGAAGGTTTTTACCTCTACAGAACCTAAGGATTTTTTCAGAAGGCTGGCCACTTTCTGTGTCTCTACTGGGTTCTTAAAGCGTACTTGGTAAGAACGACCTCCTACAAAGTCAATACCTTGGTCAAAGCCACGGGTGAACATAGAGCCTAAGCTAATGAGAATGAGTATCCCAGAGATAGCATACCATAGTTTTCTCTTAGAAAGGAAATCTACATTGACCTTGGCCAAAAGATTCTTAGTAAGCGAAGTGGAGAAAGAAAGGTCTTTGCCTTTGGCTACATACCAGTCAATGAGTAAGCGAGTGATAAATACCGCTGTAAAGATAGTGGTTATAATACCAATCATCAGGGTAGTGGCAAAACCTTTGATAGGCCCGCTACCGAAGATAAAGAGTACTGCACCGGTGAGGAAAGTGGTGATATTGGCATCGAGTACGGAGGTAATCGCATGGCTAAATCCGTCATGGATAGCTTGGGTGAGTGCTTTGCCATTCCTCAATTCCTCTCGGATACGCTCAAAGATAATCACATTCGCGTCTATGGACATACCTATGGTAAGTACAATACCCGCAATACCTGGGAGGGTAAGTACGGAGTTGATACTCACCAAGATACCGAACATAAGGAGAATGTTGAAGAGCAGAGCAATATCAGCAAATACCCCTGCACGGCCATAGTAGAAGAGCATCCAGAAGAAGATGATCAACCCCGCAATAGCAAAAGAGATAAATCCGCTGGTGATGGCTTCTTGTCCTAAAGAAGGGCCTACCACTACAGATTGTACGATATCGGCAGAGGCTGGCAATTTACCAGCACGTAGTACGTTGGCTAAGTCTTGCGCTTCTAGTACGGTAAAGTTACCTGTAATCTGGGTGCTACCTCCTGCAATAGGGCCAGAGGTTACACTAGGGGCAGAATATACGATGTTATCCAGTACAATAGCGATATTTCCTTTTTCAGTAAATACTTTTCCTGTAAGGTTTTCCCATATTTTAGCACCTTCACTATTCATATTCATGGATACACAAGGCTGGTTATGGTTGTCATAAGTTTGTACCGCATCAGTAACGACACTACCACTTAGTGGGGGTTCGTTGGTACGGTTACCGCGTAGGGCATAGAGTTCCACAAGGTCAGACTTGCGCAAGAGACCTTGTAGGCGTTCTTTGAAGGCTTTAGCCTCAGCGGGACGCGCTTGCTCGTATTCGTAAGGCATGAATAAGCGGTAGAGCTGTTGGAAGTTGTCTAGCTTGTGAGGCTTGCCAAATACGAACTTAGCGTTCTTAAGCTCAGCAGGCATGAGTCTTTTAGCCTCATCACCACGAAGGTAAGAGAGCAATTTGGTAGTATCGGCAGCTAAGAAATAGCCTATAGAAGGAGAGTTGTCCCCTTGGGTAAGCTGGAAAAGGTCATAGAGAGGATTCTTCTGTGCAGGAGCTATAGAATCCTTCTTTTCCTCAGTCTTACCTAAGAGTTTGTCTACTTCGCCATGTGCCAGCGTATCAGCGGTAGCAGTAGCTAGGCTATCTGTCTCATGGGGTGTAGTCTGGGCGGTTGAAGGGGTCTCTTCTGCTTTAGCAGGAGCTTCTTTGGCTTGTAGGGCAGCGTTGAGCTGACCGAAGAACATAGTAAAGTCTGAAGCCTTGAAGGTTTCCCAGAACTCCAATTGGGCGGTACTCTGTAAGAGGTTTTTTACACGAGAAATATCCTTAGCACCAGGCAGTTCCACAGAGATACGACCTGAGTTACCTAATTTCTTAATATCAGGATTAGTAACCCCAAACTTATCGATACGCTTGCGCAATACCTCGAAGGCAGAGGAGATGGACTCATCTACTTTTCTTCTGATGATAGGTTGTACCTGAGAGTTACTCATCTGAGGAGTAATCTGAGAGCTGAGGGTTTTGTTACCGAAGATATCAGCCGCAGCCAGCTTAGCCCCAGTAGCATCAAAGGCCTCAAAGAAGAGGTCTATATAGCTTTGGTCAGTTTCGCGAAGGCGCTTATCGGCTTGTGCTAACGCCTTTTCAAAGTCAGCATTCTTGGAGTTATCCGCAAGCCCACGGAGGATATCATGTACAGATATCTGTAGGGTTACGTTGATACCTCCCTTGAGGTCAAGCCCTTGCTTGAGTTCTCTATCTTTCACTTCCTTGAAGGTGTAGCTGGCTATCCCTAAGTTGTACACAGTTTCATTAGCGATAGAATCCAAGTACTGACTTACGATTTTTTCACGCTTATGCGAATAATCTTCTACGGAAGTAGGTACTTTGAGGGCTGCAAATTCTTCTGCTTTTTTCTCTTGACGATTTGCTACAAAGGTAAAGGAGAGCTGATAAATGCTCACTAAACCAAAGAGTAAGGCAAATAATTTTACTAATCCTTTGTTTTGCATTTTACAATGATTTATACTATTTCAAAAAACGTGCAAATATATGAAAATTATGTAAATAAACAGCTTTTTTGAGCGGAAATTTTTTTTAACAGCCTATGAGAATGATTGATGCAAAAATTAGGGTAACAAAAAAAGGTAAAAAGCAGGTGACTACTCTTTACCTTTTTACTTTGTTAGTGGGTCCTACTGGATTCGAACCAGTGACCCTCTGCTTGTAAGGCAGATGCTCTGAACCAGCTGAGCTAAGAACCCTTTTGTAATTCGGGTGCAAAGATACAACCTTTTTTTAAACTGACAAATATTTTTCCAAGAATTTTTTTTAAAAATCACAACCCTTTGATTGTCAGCTATCAGTGGTTAGTGGTCAGTAGTCAGTGGTTAGAGGTTAGCAGATGTTAATCACTGTTCACTAATCACTAATCACTAATCACTATTTCATTGGTCATTAATCATTAATCATTGTTGGCATTAAACATTAATTTCGTATTTTTGCACTCTCATACAACTGATATGTCAGCAGAAGTAAATCTAAAAATAACCGATAGGAATGGCGTCCTCTTTGAGGTGGAAGCCCCTACCGATATGAATATGTCCCTTATGGAGGTCATTCGTGCTTATGCTATAGCCGAAGATGGCGAAATAGGGGTATGCGGCGGTATGGCCATGTGTGGCTCTTGCCAATGCTATATCATGAGCGATACCCCCCTGCCTGAGATAGGCCCAGAGGAGGAGGCTATGCTTTTTGAAACTTCCTATACCAAAGAAAACAGTCGTTTGGGTTGCCAAATTCCTATTACGGAAGACCTTGAGGGCTTGGAGGTAATATTGGCTCCCTATCCGTAGGGAGAATCATTTGCTTGAAAGGGAGTATGGTATCGAATCCTTTACTTGTGAAATAGTCTCTCACATAGTCTCCTTCACCTACTGCCAAAACAAAGTCGCCCCCCCAAGCCCCTAAGCTCTTGATAGCCCCTGCAAAGTCGGCAAAAAGGCGTTCTTTTACAGTGGGTAGCTGTAAGAAAGTAGAGAGTAGCGCCTCATGCTCGGTGATAAGAGTGGCGAATTGCGCCTTGTCGCGGCAGCGATACACTGCTTCAGTAAGGTGAGTGAGCTGCTGGAGGAGGCTTGCTTTGTGCTTTTTGATAGCCTTGTAGTGGGCAATGCCCTCTCTGCTGTTCTGCTTTTGGTTTAAGTAGACAAAGAAAAGCGAGTCGGCAAACTCAGGCTGATAGTAGATCGGATAGCTCTTGGCTTGTCCCTCTTGTAGCTGGTAGAGGATAGCAGAGGAGGCCGTGGCACAAGCTATGTCGTACCCGCTCCCCCCGAAGCTATTCCACAAGAGTTGGTAAGGATCCACGCCTGCCCATTGGGCAAGCATGGCAATCAGGGTAGAGGACGACCCCAATCCCCAGCCTTGGGGAAACTCCAAGCGAGTGGTAACCATAGCGCCTCCCTCCAAGAGGAAATCAGCTTGTAGCCTTTGAGCTTCTCTAAGAATACGCTCTAAGGTCTGGGCTATGGGATTGTCACTTCCTGTAAATAGGTCTTCTTCAAACCATATTGAGCCATCCATGGTAAGACTACGAAAATGAATGCGCTGTTCCTTGAGCGAAGATACTTCCATATGCTGCCCATACCGAGTGGGTAGGGCTAAGGACAAAGCACCGTCCAAAACGGCATACTCCCCCGTGAGGAGTAACTTTCCGTGGGCGTAAAACTCTTTTTTTTCCATAAGTAAAGAAAAACCCCTTAAGAGCCGTAGCCCCTAAAGGGAAATAAACAAAACAAATTATTCTTTTCTTAATTAAATTACATTCACAACCTTTTCTATCTCAGGGGCATATTTCTTTACCGTCATTTCTACGCCACTCTTGAGGGTCATTTGGTTCACACTACAATTCAGACAGCTCCCTAAGAGCTGTACTTTTACAATCTTATCTTCTTCTATACCAATTAGGGAGATATCTCCTCCGTCATTTTGTAAGTAAGGGCGAATTTCAGCTAAGGCAGTTTCCACTCGTTTCAATAAGTCTGGATTATTCATGCTAATATGTTATAAGGTTTTACGTTTTCTTTGCGCAAAGATACGGAATAAAAACGATTTTTAATTGTTAATTATTAATTGTCAATTGTTAATTTCAGTAGTCAGTAGTCAGTTACTATAGTACTCTTACCTTTTACCTTTTACTTTTCAAAAGGTGTGTGTCAATATAAAATTCTGTCTGGCCAGTGTAGGATCCATATTTTGGCAGAAGGGGTTATTCTTCTGTGGAGGGAGAAAATAGATGAATCGCACATACTTATATATAAGGTAATACCGCTCGGAGTTACGTATGATATCTCCCAAGAGATACAAAGGAGTAACTTCGGTATCTATAGCGAGTTGTTCTAAAGAAAAGAGCAGGTAATAGAGCATATCTATAGGCTCCTCAAAAGCAAAACGATTGAAAAAAGCCAGTTGTCCTTCTTTGAATACGACCAAGTGGAAGGCATTCTTGTCAAAATGGGCATAGATAGCATCCTTTTTCTGAGGATTGTGCATCAGTAGTACGCCCAAGAGAGTGGTAGTGAAGTGTTCGTACTCAAAAATTCCATAGGTCTCTCTTAGGACTCGGTTGATAGCGGCGTTGGGGATATACACATTGATCATCTTCTCCCTGCTGAGTGTATCATGGCTAATAATCTGGTTGCGATACTCCGCCACATTGAACTTGAGGTACTCAAAAAGGTGTTCCGTAGCGAAGAGTCTTTCAGGTACAAAGGCGAATTGCTCATTGTTATGCAATACCTTGATTGTATCAAAGTCTTGACAGAGAGCCCGCTCCTCATTCAGATATTTTTGTACTTCCTGCTCGGCAACAATAGGCGGCATAGAAGCAGGCAGTGATAAGTGATAGATAGACTCTATACAAGAGAGTCCTGGGTTAAAGATACAAAAAGAAAGCCCATCCAAATTCAATTGAATGGACATTTTTTTAAACTCAATATGTAAATGATTATTCTGAGCCACTTTTGTTTTCTGACTTATCGTTGTAGTAAGACGGCCAGTTACCATTACTTGATACCTCGGTCATAGAACCTACCGATACATAAGGGCCTTTGATATCATTCACCCCTACTTTTTGGAGTTCTCTCTCTATTTCTTCCTCGTCTAAGCCCTCAAGAATATCTTTCTTAGATACCTTTACTTGAAATACAGGGAACTTCACATCATTATCACGAGTGATAACTCCTGTTTCTATCTTGATAGGAATGGTACGATCACCCACTTTTACTGATGCCATTTGTTTGTATCGGTCAGACCCCTTAAATAGGGAATCCTTTACAGATACTTTTCCTATGGTATCAGTAATTGAGCTTTGTTTGAGCACATCTATCTTAAAGTGTGGGTCAAATGCAGTCCAGCTAGTATCACGAGTGGTGGTGATATAGAACTGCCCATTCTCAATGAATTTCTCCAAATCGGCGAAATTGTTCGTATAAGTCTTGTTGATCGCCTCGTAAGCCTCTTCGCTCTTACGGATATCCTTCAGCGTAGCAATTACTTTGGCAAAACGCGCCTTGCTCTCACGGGCAAACTCAATAGGCGTCTGGATAGATTTGTATATCAAATAAAAACCTATCACACTGATTATCAACAAAGCAGCTTGAATTCCTCTTCTCATATAATATGTATTTGTATTAAATTCGCAACAATGAGCAAAAATACAATATTTTTTTTAAAAAAAGACTTTTTTGCAAAGAAATTTTTCTTATCTTTGAAATTATTTATCAACATATGGATATAGAGGATATCTATGAGCTACTTTTAGAGCACTTTGGGTGGGAGCCGACCGAATCGCAAGAGTCTGTTTTAGAGGAACTTGCAGGATTTTTGGCCGACGATAATGACCAGAGTCTTTTCCTTCTGAAGGGCTTTGCAGGGACGGGAAAAACCACACTGGTTAACACCCTTGTCAAGACTCTCAAGGCGCTTTCTCAGAAGGTAGTCTTGCTGGCACCCACGGGGAGAGCGGCTAAAGTGATGACTACCTACACTGCTCAGCGGGCTTTTACCATTCATAAGTATATCTATCAGGCGATAGATGAGCTGGGTATGTTTTCCTTTTCACTGAAGGACAACAAAGCCTCCGATACGCTCTTTATAGTGGATGAGGCCTCTATGATAGGGGAGGAAAGTGTCTTTGGTCAGGGGTCGTTACTCTCGGATCTCATGGAGTTTGTCTATGTAGGGGATAATTGCCGCTTGCTGATCATAGGCGATACGGCACAGTTGCCCCCTATACATACCCCCCTAAGTCCTGCCTTGGATAGCGACAGGCTTTCCTTTGTCTATCATAAGGAAGTCATTGAGGGTGTCCTTACCGATGTGGTCAGACAAGGGCGCAAATCGGGTATCCTTTACAATGCTACCCGACTAAGAAAGCGTATTGAGGCCTTTAAGGACAATTTCCGTATGCGTATAACCCCCTTCAAGGATATAGTTCTTCTGGAGAATGCCTCCGAGGTGCAGGACGCCCTTTTGGAAGCCTATGAGGAGAGTGGGGTGGAGGAGACCTGCTTTATTGTACGTGCCAATAAGCGTGCCGTGGAGTACAACCAGCAGATACGGCAGGTAGCTTTCGAGTACGACGAACTCCTCTGTGTGGGCGACCAACTGATGGTGGTCAAGAACAACTACCTATGGGCGGCCGATACCGCAGGCTTTATCGCCAATGGCGATACCATAGAAGTGCTTGAGATACAATCGGTGGAGCGACTCTATGGCAATACCTTTGCTCATGTGCTCATTCGGCTATTGGACTACCCTCATATAGACCCTTTCGAGGCCATATTGCTCCTAGATACACTTACCAGTGCCAACCCCTCACAAACCTATGAGGAGCAGAACGAACTATATCGAGCAATATTACAAGAGTATAACAAGCAAACGGGCTTTATAGCTCCGCTGAATATTCGTACACATCCTTATTATAATGCCCTACAGGTAAAGTATGCCTATGCTGTTACCTGTCACAAAAGCCAAGGCGGACAGTGGGAGAAGGTATTTGTAGAAAAACCCTATCTTCCCGAAGGCCAAAGTGTAGCTTATTTCCGTTGGCTATATACAGCCATTACACGCGCCAAGAAAAAACTATACCTGATAAACTTTGCAGCAGAAGATGTCATTTTTTAATGATTAATGCCAATAATGATTAATGATCAATACCATTAATCATTAATAATTTAAGTTTCGCAAGTCATTTTTAGGCTATTATTACAATTACAAATAGCTGATAATCAATTGTTTGTAAAAACCTCCCCCCCACCCCCCTCCAAAGGGGGAGCTTTAAGGGCGTTGAAATGGCCTAATTTGTTTATCAAATTAGAAAATTTCCATTCTATAACTTATTGAACCCCTATCACTTACTAACTCCCCCCTTGAGGGGGGGTAGGGGGGATGTTTTGAGAATCAGTAAATTATAAAGCTTGCGAAACTTAAATTAATAATTAATAATTAACAATTAACAATTAACCATTATTATGAGATTTCTTTATTTATTACTTCTTACGCCAATTATGGCTGAGGCTCAGATAATTTTTACAGAGAGTCTGGCAACACCTATTGATACAACACGGGTGATACAAGGCACAATCGCCCCTGAGTTCAATTTCAAAACGGAGCGGGAGGACTTCTTCCAGCTAAAAAATAATACCAATATCACTTTATTGGTCAGAAAGAAGCATGCCCTGACCTTCTTTAATCAGGTAGAGATGATTCGCTCAGGAGAGGCTACCTCGGTCAACAATGGTTTCTTGCATGGGGAATATCGCTATATGATTCGTAAAGCGATAGAGATCTATCCTTTTGCTGAATCCGTATGGACACCCTCCAGAGGCTTGGAATTGAAATTGGCCGCGGGGCTACAATCCCGATTTCATTTAGTTCAAACCGAGCACTTCATATGGTTCGCGGGCATAGGCTTTTTTGGCGAATACGAACAATGGAACTACAATGGCGTACCGCTTCCCCATAGCTTTGAAGGGAGGGAGTATCAGAGAAATATCAAGTCTCAATTGCATACAGGCCTTAAGTTCCAATTTACCGAGAAGTGGTTACTGATTGCCAGCGCCTATATGCACAATCGTATGGATAGCAAAATAGGCAATCCCCGTTGGGCTACCGCCTTAGACCTCCGTCACAAGATTACCGAGCACTTTGGGGTATGGCTTTCCTACCAATACCTCTACCATACCCGCCCTATAGTCCCTATCCGCAAAGGCTATACCATTTTTACAGGAGGGGTATTTATATCATTTTAAAAGAAAAAATATCTCAAAAGTTTTTTACAAGAGAAATTATTTAACATAAGTTCGATATAACGAAAGCTCCCACAGATTTTCACGGATTTCACAGATTTTCTATGTTTGTGTAATTGTGCTGTTGCGATTTACACAGATTTTTATAAGGCCAAAGGCCTTATTTATCCGTGGAAATTAAAGAGTTATACTTAGTTGTTGCGTTATTCTCTCTGTGAAAATCCGTGGAATCTGTGGGAGAAAAATATAATTTTGCTTACGTCGAACTCA
>NZ_ALNN01000028.1:0-67462 GCF_000293175.1 Capnocytophaga sp. CM59 | reverse complement strand
CAATAGTGGTCAGTGATTAGTGGTCAGTGGTTAGTGATTAGATGTGTTAAAATTTTAACTTGTATAAACAATTGTTTTTTCAAAGAAAAAATATTATCGAAGAGATTATATCTATTTTTGAAGATTGTATAAAAAATCACTATTTTTTGAGTTTTTAAAGATTTAGGAGATAGGTTTTCAGCTAAATTGCTGAATACAGATGGCAATGCTATAGCATAAGGAAGGCTGTCTGAAAAAATCTTCAGACAGCCTCCCTGATTATAAATTAGGAATTTACTTTTCTTTATTCATTTTTTATGCTAATATCTGCGTAGCACGAACCGTATTCACGCGGCCTTGGTAACTGATCGGCATGGCGCTAAGGCTAATGACGATGTCGCCTACTTGTACGTGTCCCTCGCGGGTGGCAATACGGTTGATGTCCTCTATCGTCTCATCGGTGGATACGTAACGGTCGTAGTAGTAGGTGGTTACCCCCCATAACAGACTCAGCTTGGTGAGTAGGCGTCGGTTGGAGGAGAAGACCAAGATATGAGCACTTGGGCGTAAGGCAGATACCTGAAATGCCGTATAACCACTACCAGTAAGGGTGGAAATGATCTTGGCATCCATATCGTCGGCTAGTTTGGCAGCACTCAAGCAGATAGACTGAGTGACAAAACGTTCATTGCCTTCACGTACAGGTGGGATACGAGGTACATTGATAAAATTGGAATCCTCTACACTGTTGATAATGCTAGACATTCGTTCGATGACCTGTACTGGATATTTCCCTGTGGAGGTCTCGGCGGAGAGCATCACCGCATCGGCTCCGTCTATGATAGAGTTGGCTACATCGTTGACCTCGGCACGGGTAGGAGTAAGGCTCTCTATCATGGTCTCCATCATCTGGGTGGCGATAATCACAGGAATACGTGCTTCTTTGGCCTTGCGTACCAATTCTTTTTGGCGTAGTGGCACCTCATGTGCTGGCGTCTCCACAGCCAAGTCGCCACGAGCGACCATGAGTCCTTGGCAATTGGCGATGATCTCATCTATATTGGCCAATGCCTCTGGTTTTTCTATCTTGGCAATGATCGGAATCTCCTCAGTGGTATGTGCTTTGATGAGTTTTTTAAGGTCTTCTATGTCTTTGGCATGGCGCACAAAGGAAAGAGCAATCCAATCTACCTCTTGTTCTATGGCGAAGATGGCATCCTTGATATCCTTTTCAGTAAGAGCTGGTAGGGAGATGTTGGTATTAGGTAGGTTTACTCCTTTTTTGGACTTGAGTACCCCTCCTTGTAGCACTTTGGCCACTACAGTATCTTTTTCATTGGTAGATACCACTTCAAAGATGAGCTTACCATCGTCCAAAAGTACTCTTTCGCCGGCTTTCACATCGAGAGGGAACTGGGTATAGTTCATATAGGCGCGCTCCTTATTCCCTACGAAAGGCTCTCCTGTAACGAAAGAGATTTGGTCGCCATTCTCTACCACTACATCGTCCTCCATGACACCTACACGCAGTTTAGGGCCTTGTAAGTCACCTAAGAGGGCTACATGAGTATTGAGTTCCTCCTGTATGGCGCGTACTTGAGCGATGCGTTGTTTCACCTCCTCATAGTTTGCATGAGAGAAGTTGATACGGAATACATTCACGCCCGCTAGGATCATACTTTTGAGAATTTCAGGGCTATCGGTAGCAGGCCCTAAGGTAGCTACTATTTTTGTTTTTTTTCGTCCTATCATACTATATAAATTTTTAAAATATTAATTTTGCTTTGATTTCATTGAGTTTTCTCTGCTCCTTATAGGTAAGCTTGCCTTCTGGAAACAGTGGTATTTCATAGGCAAGATCTATAAAATATTGCGCTTTCAATAAAGACACATAATCCTGGCTTTGCTCACAAGGGTTGATTCTAAGGAAGTAATCCACTTGGGGTAGCTCTTTGATAAATAACTGATATGCTTCCACTTGTGTAAATAGCCCTACAGAGGTCATTGTGCGTACTCTATTGGCTATTAGGTGCCATTCTGCTTCCTGCTCATAGGAAAAAGAAAAAAGGGCAAAGAGGGCATCGGAATCCTTATCATATAAGTCATTGATGGCACGCCTGAGGCGAATATCCAGTATTTTATTCAGCCAATAAGCCAATTTGCATGGCTCAAATCGGGTATGCAGCGCAATAAGGCATTCCCCTTCTTGGTATTGCTCAAAGTCCCATTCAAGTACTAAGGCCATGGCTAAAGAAAAAACAAGTTATTGATAGGTTTCATCATGTGCTGTCTGGGGCAAATGCACGATCTCCACGCCCGCCTTCTGCAGGAACTCTAAGCCACTGGTATCCCTATAGGCTTCCTTGTACACCACACGGATGATGCCCGACTGGTGTATGAGTTTGCTGCATTCCTTGCAGGGTGACATGGTGATATAGAGGGTTGCTCCTGCGCAAGACTGGGTGGAGGCTGCTACCTTGAGAATGGCATTGGCCTCAGCATGAAGTACATACCACAGGGTTTCCCCTTGGGCATCCTCGCAGCAATTGTCAAAGCCTGTGGGGGTACCATTGTAACCGTCGGAGATAATCATACGGTCTTTGACAATGATAGCACCTACTTGCTTGCGCTGGCTATAGGAGAGTTTTGCCCACTCCTGTGCCATACGCATATAGGCTCTGTCGTATCTTTCTTGTTTTTCCATATCTGGTGGCAAAGGTACTACTTTTTAAAGAATATCACTATTTTATTAAAGAATTTATTTACTAACGGATAGGCATAATTTCAGCCACTAATTTGGGGTACATCTTCTGTAGCGCTGCCCCACTTTCAGGCTCTCTGTCCATAGCAAATTCGCCAAAGTCATAATTCAGCTCAGGCCACTTTTCATTTGCTGTATCGCGAATGATATCCTCATCACTATCAGGGCGCACTTCTTGATTGGCCGCATCGGCTACGTAGAGGAGATCCTCTGCCCAAGTCTCTGCTATATCAAAATGGTATTTGCCTGAGACAAAGGATTCTATATCCTTGGTGATATCCTCATAGAATTCCTTGCCCTTGAGTAGCAGCCAACAACGGAAATAGAGGAAACCATCGTCGGAGATAAAGCCATCAAAGCTATAGGTATCCCCCTCTTTCTCGTACTCGTTGCCAAGAATGATATAGAGTTCGGCTATAGGAGCAGTATAAAGGGAAATTAGTTTCTGTTCTAAGGTTTTTTGAAAGAGAAGTAACTTTTCCTCACTATATTTGGCCAGATAAGTAGTAAGTTTCTCTATATGTTCGTCCAAGTCATAGGCTTCCCTGTCTTTTTTGTTGTATTTGTAGCTCTTTTCTATAGCTTCCCAGAAGAAATAATCGGCTTTTTCTTCTTCGGAGTACTCTTTTCTCTCAGGAGCGGCTTCGCCCTCCTTGAGTTCGGTATAGCCTTTTTTGAGTTTTTGGAGGATTAGCTTTTCGCTTTCTTGAGCACATTGGTCAGCTGTAGCAAATTCTTTTACGGCTTCTCGCCCTGCGGTACCTGTTTTCCCATAAACAACAGTTTGGGTAGTACCCTCAAAATCAATATCCCAAAACTTATCCGATTTGGCATCTTGATAAATAAATCTTCTTTTCATTTGTATAAGTTATTAGTTGTTAGTGATTATTTTAAGTTTTTTTAGCCAACTCAATATGGGCTAAATGGTGCTTGCCATGCCACACACTCTTGGCTATTTCCTGCTTTATAGACACTTTTTGCCCACTCTGTGGATGTTGGTAAGTCTTTTCGAAATCCTCTGGAGCGAGAGCTCTTAGGAGCTTCCACCAGCGCCAATGTACTCCATTTATGATATACAAAGAAGGTGCTATATAAAAGTCTCTTGCCTCAGGAAGCTCTGCCCACAAGGTTTCTTCGTAGGGTTTTACGATAGGATTTTCTTCCGTTAGGGCAAGCTTACAACGAATAAAGCTATTCATATTCACATCGGCTAAGTGATGTACTATCTGGGCTATTGTCCAGCCTCCTTCTCTATAGGTAAGGTTGAGTATATTAGGCGGACATTGTTTTACCGCTTCTTCTAACAAATAAGGAAAGCGCCTAAGCTCTTCTATATAAGTGTTTATGTGCTTCTGAGTAATTTCTTTAGGAAGCTCAAAAGCACCTATAGGGTATTTTATAGAATCCATAAGTTAGGTATTATCAGCATTGGTCTTTGATTCTTCTATGGAGTTAGCGGAGATGGTCATTAGCCCTCCTGCCAAGAGCAATGCTACAAAGACAAACAAACATATTCCTTTTCCATCTATTGTATAGAGGAATACCACCGCTTGAATGATCTCCATACAATAGCGCCGATCATGCTCAGGACAGAGAACATAAGTAGCTCCCATCATGGTAAACCAAAAGGTAGTGATGTAAAAAACGGAAATAAGCACTACCCCTAAGATAAAGTTCTTGAGCCTGCTATAGAGGTGGAATTTTACCTTTTGTCCCACAAAATAAGCCAATACAAAAGTAGGTATATAAAGGGCTGTAATGACTGCATAGGTACGTATAGCCCCCATTGCTGTAACGTAAGTATTTGACTTTGGGTTTATTACATAGTGCATAAAAAGACAAAAGAGCACAAACTCTACCAACAAAGACAGCAATATATACTTAGTAGAGGTCTTCATAATAGGATTAACTTTGTGCAAATATACGAAATAATGAGCAATGATGAATCACTAATGAGTAATTTTTTTAAATCTTTTACCCATTACCTTTTACTTTTTACTTTAAAATTGTATCTTTGTCCCGATAAACCCATTAACCCCTATTCCTATGGAAGTCAAAGATTTACTTTCTGTAGTACATACCTATGGAAGTCCTGTGTATGTGTACGATGCTAACAAAATCAGCGCTCAGTATGAGCGACTTACCAAGGCTTTTGCCGCTGTGCCCAGCCTTAGAATCAACTATGCGATGAAAGCACTATCCAATGTCTCTATTCTTAAGCTTATGCGAAAGCTAGGGGCAGGCTTGGATACGGTTTCTATACAGGAAGTCAAGCTAGGCCTGCATGCGGGTTTTGCCCCCGAACAGATTATCTTCACTCCCAATGGGGTTTCTATGGAGGAGATCGAGGAGGCTGCTTCTCTGGGAGTACAGCTTAATATAGACAATCTTTCCATCTTGGAACAATTCGGTAGTAAGCACCCACAGATACCTGTATGTATTCGTATCAATCCACATGTCATGGCTGGGGGCAACTCCAAGATTTCAGTAGGGCATATAGATAGTAAGTTCGGTATCAGTATTCACCAAATACCTCACATTCTGCGTATTGTGGAAAATACTAAGATGCACATCAATGGGATTCACATGCACACAGGTAGCGATATTTTGGATATAGATGTGTTCCTCTATGCTGCTGAAATTCTTTTTGATACGGCCAAGCACTTTAGGGAACTGAAGTTTATTGACTTTGGTAGTGGCTTTAAGGTGCCCTACAAAGAAGGTGATATTCAGACAGATATAGAGGAGCTGGGAGAGAAGCTCAGCCAGCGCTTCTTGGAATTCTGCAAGCTCTATGGGAGGAACCTGACCTTGGCTTTTGAGCCTGGGAAATTTTTGGTCAGTGAAGCAGGCTTTTTCTTGGTGAAAGTCAATGTCGTCAAGCAAACTACCTCTACTGTTTTTGCACAAATTGATTCGGGTTTCAATCACCTGATTCGCCCTATGTTCTACGGGGCTACTCACTTTATAGAAAACATCTCTAACCCAGAGGGAAAGAAGCGTTTTTACTCGGTGGTGGGCTACATCTGTGAGACAGATACTTTTGCCTCCAACCGACAAATTGCCGAAATCTCCGAGGGGGATATCCTCTGTTTTAGGAATGCAGGTGCCTACTGCTACACCATGGCCAGCAACTACAACTCACGCCCTCGCCCAGCGGAAGTTCTCTGGATAGATGGGCAAGCCAAGCTCATACGCAAGGCAGAAACCCTTGAGGACTTACTGCGCAACCAAGTAGAGATTGACCTATAATATTAAAAAGGCTATCCTTTTGTAGGATAGCCTTTTACTAACAGATATTTCTTTGATTAAACGTCTATTTTACTTTTTCTACAATTGCTTTGAAAGCCTCTGGGTGGTTTAGGGCTAAGTCTGCAAGAACTTTACGGTTAAGTTCTATATTATTAGCTTTAAGAGCTCCCATAAACTTAGAATAAGACAATCCATAAGGACGAACCCCAGCATTGATACGAACGATCCACAAGGCGCGGAAGGTTCTTTTCTTATTGCGACGGTCTCTGTAAGCATATACTAACGCTTTTTCAACCGCGTTCTTGGCAACTGTCCAAACGTTCTTTCTACGGCCAAAGTAACCTTTGGCTTGTTTCATTATTTTTTTTCTACGCGCTCTACGCGCAACTGCGTTTACTGATCTTGGCATAAATTTCTAATTTTTTTTTGTAGTAGGCGACTTTACGTTCTTTTTGAGCCATACTCCAAGGTGAGACAATTAATTTACCTTAGAAACAATTATTTTAAACCTAATTGTTTCTTTACGCTTGCCTCGTCATTGGTATGAACAAGGGTAGCGTGTGTAAGAGCTAACTTACGTTTTTTAGCTTTTTTAGTCAAGATGTGACTTTTGAAAGCGTGCTTTCTTTTGATTTTACCAGAGCCCGTTAGTTTGAAACGTTTTTTAGCGCTGGATTTAGTTTTAATCTTTGGCATTTGTTACTTAAAAATTAATGATGAAATATCTGTTATCTTTTTTATTTTTTCTTCACCGGAGCGATGAACATAGTCATACGCTTTCCTTCGAGTTTTGGCATCTGCTCTACCTTTCCGAACTCTTCCAAATCCACTGCCAAGCGTAGCAATAGCTCCTGACCTTGGTCTTTGTAGACGATAGAACGCCCCTTGAAGAACACATAAGCCTTCACCTTAGCCCCCTCTTTGAGGAACTTCTCACCATGTTTCTTTTTGAACTCATAATCATGGTCATCGGTTTGAGGGCCGAAGCGTATTTCCTTGATTTCCACTTTAGTAGCCTTGGCCTTTAACTCCTTGGCACGTTTTTTCTGTTCGTAGAGGAACTTTTTGTAATCTACGATTTTACATACAGGAGGTTGGGCATTGGGAGAGATTTCTACCAAATCCAATTCCAATTCTTCAGCCAGCTTTAAGGCTTCTTTTGTAGGATATACACCTGTTTCCACGTTATCTCCTACCAAACGCACTTCGGGAACGCGTATATCTCGGTTCACGCGGTGTGAGGTCTTTTCGTCACTTGTGCTCTTCGTGTTGGGTACTCTCGTATTAATGGCTATTGTGTTTTAAGTTAAACTTCTGTTGAGAAAGGTTTTATATTCTTGTTGATCTCTTCTTGTATTAGGGTGATGAAATCGGCTATTTTCATAGTACCCAAGTCCTCTCCCCCGTGGCGACGTACCGAAAGGGTGCCATTCTTTTCCTCTTCCTCCCCTACAATAAGCATATAAGGGTATTTCTGAGTCTCTGCTTCGCGTATCTTCTTACCAATGGTCTCATTGCGGTTATCTACATGAGGACGCAAATCAGCTTCTTGTAAAAGTTGGGCTACCTTTTGGGCATAACCCTCGTATTTCTCGCTAAGAGAAAGGATATTGACCTGTTCTGGTACCAACCAAAGAGGCAAGTTACCAGCGGTGTGTTCGAGCAAAATGGCCACAAAGCGCTCCATACTACCAAACGGTGCACGATGAATCATCACAGGGCGGTGTAGCTCATTATCGGCTCCCTTATACCACAAGTCAAAGCGTTCAGGTAGGTTATAATCCACTTGAATGGTTCCCAGCTGCCAGCTTCTACCAAGGGCATCTTTCACCATAAAGTCAAGCTTAGGGCCATAGAAAGCCGCTTCGCCTGTTTCTATCACATAAGTAAGGTTCTTTTCCTTAGCAGCATTGATAATCGCATTCTCAGCCTTTGCCCAATTCTCATCGGAACCTATGTACTTGGAGAGGTTCTCAGGATCGCGCAAGGATACCTGAGCGGTAAAGTTGTCAAAGCCCAAGGAACCAAACACATAGAGTACTAAGTCTATCACATGCTTGAACTCAGCATCAAGCTGTTCTGGTGTACAGAAGATATGCGCATCGTCCTGAGTGAAGCAGCGCACACGAGTGAGTCCATGCAATTCCCCACTCTGCTCGTAGCGGTATACGGTACCGAACTCGGCAAAGCGCTTAGGCAAGTCCTTGTAGCTCCATGGGTGAGAGTTATAGATCTCACAGTGGTGCGGACAGTTCATCGGTTTGAGCAAATATTCCTCACCTTCGTTCGGGGTAGCTATTGGTTGGAAACTATCCTTACCATATTTCTCCCAGTGGCCTGAGGTTACATATAAGTTCTTATGACCAATATGCGGAGTTACTACTTGTTCGTAACCTGCTTGTTTCTGTGCTTTGCGCAAGAAGGCTTCCAATCGCTCTCTGAGTGCTGCTCCTTTAGGTAACCACAAGGGTAATCCTTGTCCTACCTTGTTGGAAAAAGTAAAGAGTTCCAACTCCTTACCGAGCTTGCGGTGGTCGCGCTTTTTGGCCTCTTCCAAAAGAGTGAGGTATTCGGTCAGATCCTTTTGTTTAGGGAAGGAGATCCCATACACACGTGTAAGCTGTGGATTGTTCTCATTGCCACGCCAGTAAGCTCCTGCTACGCTAAGGATTTTTACCGCTTTTACAAAGCCTGTATTGGGCAAGTGCCCTCCCCTACATAGGTCGGTGAAGGTACTATGATCACAGAAAGTGATAGTGCCGTCTTCTAAGGCTTCAATAAGTTCTGTTTTGTATTCGTTCTTTCCCTCATAGTAAGAGAGGGCTTCGGCCTTACTCACAGGGCGCATCTTGAACTCATGCTTGCCACGAGCAATCTCCAGCATCTTGGCCTCTATGGCAGGGAAATCTTTGTCTGTTATTGTATTTCCGTTGAAATCCACATCATAATAGAACCCATTGGCAATAGCAGGGCCTATGGTAAGCTTGATATTGGGGTAAAGTTCCTCCAAAGCTTGGGCTAAGATATGGGCGGAAGAGTGCCAAAAGGCCTTCTTTCCTTCGGGAGTGTCCCAAGTATATAACACTAAACTACCGTCCGTGGTAAGGGGCGTGGCTGTCTCAATTGTTTTACCATTGAAGCTGGCCGATATTACATTACGTGCCAAGCCTTCACTAATACTTTGAGCTACTTCAGCTGGGGTTGTTCCCTTCTTATATTCCTTGACAGAACCGTCAGGCAGTGTAATTTTTATCATTGGTGTAATAGTTGTTAAAAAACTCGGCAAAAATAAGGCTTTTTTTGGTAGTATCCAAATTTTTTCGCAGTTTTTTCTTGGGCTGTATTTTTGTGTTGTTTTCTTTCCCTTTGTCAAAAAATATCACTACCTTTGTAAACAAAAAAATGAGCCATTATACTACAAGATATAATAGTGAAACTTCCTTGAAAGACGTCATCTTGGCGATCTTCAAGCGATACCGCCTGAACTATGGGATTGACAAAGTACGTGTCAAAGAGGCTTGGGTGGAGGTCGTAGGGGCGCCCATCGTGAAATATACCGTGAGTGTACGCCTACAAGGCAGCAAGCTGTATGTTACCCTGAACAATACCGGCCTTCGGGAGGATTTAAACTATGGGAAAAGCAAACTGGTGACCATGCTTAACGAATACCTACAGAAGGAGGTAGTCAAGGACATTGTCTTTTTAGTAGCTTAGAAAACATCTTTAACCTATGAAATATAATTTTGACGAGATTATTGACCGAAGAGGTACCGATGCGCTAAAATTGGAGGCGCTGCTCCCTCGCTGGGGGCGTGAGGACTTGATTCCTATGTGGGTGGCCGATATGGACTTTAGAACCCCGCCTTTCATTGTAGAGGTCATAAAGAAACGTATAGAATGTGAGATCTTTGGCTATACTGAAAAGCCCCATGCTTGGTATCAGTCCATTATAGATTGGCAACAAAGGCGTCACCAGTGGGCAATTACCAAAGAGATGATTTCTTTCGTCCCTGGGGTGGTGCCTGCCATCGTAATGGCTGTGGAGGCTTTCACCCAAGTAGGTGACCCTGTACTTATCCAACCACCTGTATATTACCCTTTTGCAGCTGCAATCCGTAATACAGGGCGCAAGGTAGTTACCAATCCCCTACTGCTCAAGGACGAACAATATCAGATTGATTTTGAGGATTTTGAAGAAAAAGCAAAGACCTGCAAACTCTTTATCCTCTGCAATCCTCACAACCCTGGAGGGCGCGTATGGACTAAGGACGAGTTAGAGCGATTGGCCTCTATTTGCCTCAAGCATAAAGTCTTGATGATTTCCGATGAGATTCATGCCGACCTGACTCTTCCCCCCTACCAACATACACCTTTGGCAACCCTTTCCAAGGAAGTAGCCGAAAGTTGTGTTACCTTCTCTTCGGCCAGCAAAACTTTCAATATGGCGGGATTGGCCAGCGCTTATGCTGTTATCCCAAATGCTGAAGTAAGAAAGAAATTCTTGGACAAAACAGTAGGCTACATGCTCACTGACGGGAATGTATTTGCTTTCCAAACCACAGTAGCTGCCTATGAGCAAGGCGAAGAATGGCTCAGCCAACTCTTGAGCTACATACAAGGAAATATCAACTACCTTACCCAATATATTGACCAGCACCTGCCTAAGGTAAAATATATAGTCCCTCAAGCCTCTTACTTGGTGTTCTTGGATTTCAGAGAGTTAGGGCTTTCTCAAAAAGAATTGGTCTCCCTCTGTACCAATCAGGCACACTTGGCCTTGGTAGATGGTAGTGTATTCGGCAAGGAAGGTACTGGCTTTATGCGTATCAACTTGGCCTCCCCTCGCTCTGTGATTGAAAAAGCAGCACAGCAGTTGTTAGCGGTTAGTGGTCAGTAGTTAGTGGTTAGTGGTCAGTAGTTAGTAGTTAGTGGTTAGTGATTAGTCACTTGTCATTAGTCATTAACCTCTTGTCTAACCACTTCCTATAGGCTTGGCGGTTCTTGTTGTGTTCTTGTAGGGTGCGGGCAAACTTGTGGTAGCCAATACGTGCCGTATCGGCTACAAAAAAAAGATACTCATGCTCCTTGGGGGATAGTACCGCCTCTATAGAAGAAATATCAGGCATAGCAATAGGTGCAGGCGGCAAGCCCTGAATCTGATAAGTGTTGTAGGGCGAGGCTATCTGTGTGTCCTTGATATACACCCGCTTGATGATGGTATCATAGTTGCCTGTAGTCTCCTTGATCGCATAAACCACGGTAGGGTCGGCCTGTAGGGGCATTCGCTCCTTTAGCCGATTGAGATACACCCCTGCTATGGTAGGCCTTTCATCAGTCATATAGGTTTCTTTCTGAACGATAGAGGCCAATATCATCACCTGCTCAGGGGTTAGCCCTTGAGCAGTTGCTTTTTCACGTCTTTTTTCATTCCAAAAGGCTTTGTATTCCTTCTGCATTCGCTCAGCAAACGCCTTGGCCGAGGTATCCCAATAGAACTCATAGGTATTGGGTATAAAGTGTCCCAATATATTAAGAGAGTCTGTCCCACTTTCGGCAAGGAAAGAAGGATTGAGGAAAGCATTCATTAGGGAAGTGCTATCGGCCTCAATCTCCTTAGAGATACGTTGTGCTAAGAGAGGTAGGCGGTCTTGGTTATTGAAAGAAACTTTCACAGGCTGGCTCAGATTCCTAAGCATACGTACCAGCTGTAGGTTATTCATTCCCTTGCGAATCACATAGCGACCTGCACGTACATGCTCGGTGTATTTCATAGCGCGAGCTACACAATAAAAGGTCGTCGGGTTGGAAAGTCCTGTATAGAGTTTCTCGGAGATATAGGAATAATCACTCCCTGAGGGGATATAGAATACCCTTTGCTGCTCCTGAAAGGAAGTATTGGGGTAAAATAATATGTAATAACCCACTCCTGCAATGGCCAATATGCCTATAAGGAAAGTAATGGCTATTATTTTAAAGATTTTTTTTATCATTTCTTATCAGTTGTTATCTTATATGTCGGGTAATTGTAAATTGTGTGGTAGGAGCAAGCAAGGCAAAAGATTGTGCATTAGGTGCATAGACCATTTTGTTATTAAATATTCCTGTAAGGGCAAACGACCAATCCTCACGATTGTAATTCAGGGTAAGCCTACCGATACTCGCAGGATAAGCCCTTAGGTTATGCCAGGCTAAAACTTCCGAATTGTTACCAAAATTCACCCCTGCTGATACCATACCCGCGAGCAACCAGCGGGGAGAGACCACCCACGAATAGGCATAGCCTATATTAGCTCCCATTTGGTAGTTATCAAAAGCCTTAGGAAGGCTCTGCTGCTGAGAAGCATCTGGCACAATCTTATGCTAATAGAATCCACTACCTAAGAGTAGACTCCCAGCCGACTTGATCTGCCTTTCACTCTGCTCGAAGGCAGCACGTAAGGAAAATCGTTTGTTACACAACACATAAGTCCCATCAAGCCCCCACCTTTTTACAGTAAGGTTTGGGAAAAGGGTATATACTTTCTTTCCATCTTGTTTCCTCTGGGTAAAAAAGCCTCGGTAATCTTGGTAATAGCCGTCTAAGAGTAGCTTCTTGCCGTATTTGTGCATTTGGAAATCAGTAATGGAGGAAGACAAATCTGTATCCGTTTTTAAAGGGAATACACTGAAAGATACCAATAGATTCATACCTATAATCTTACGCAAGCCCACCCCTACTCCTATGTTCTGAGGATAAGTGGGATTATAGATTTTTTTGTCATGTAAGATCGTAAGCATCTTATTAGGAATAAAAGCCTTTACCCACCACTTATGAGGATATTCTTGTACGTATAGCGTATCCTTATCTTGTGCTATTGCAAAAGTTATATTTAATATTACAAAAAAGAATGTGGTTATCTGTATTATTGTATACCTCATTCTATTTTTAAGTAACCATCTGTCCATTTATTGTAAAAATAGGATTAGAGTAAAACGCTTTTAGTGTTCTATGAGAGTACTGTTCTTAGTGTCAAATATATAATTAGGAATCATTACATAAGGATCAAAGTTGTCCTCTGTAATAAAAAATTCTTCTATATGATTGAGATAACGATCCCCAAAACTACTAAAATTAGCATCAAGAGAGATTGTTTTAAGTACTTTTCCGTTAATCATATAATCCATTACAATCTTTTTATCCTTTACTTTGTAGTAATATTCTATACTTTCGTCCCATCTGTTTTTTAGCTTGATACTTCCCTGTTGCAATATTTTATTTTTTATACTTCCTTTATTTATTTCTTTACCATTTTCATACTGTTTGAAATCTATAACAGTATTTTCATCATCTGAATTGGCATTTTCAGTTCTTGTAATGGTATATATATAAGATTTTTCGCCTTTTTCATTATATATTTCGGCTTTCATTTGACCATCTTTTTGTTTTTCCTTATAATACCTAAGTATATTATTCTCGTCTATCTGTTTAAGAGCTACAAATTCTCCAGCTTTGTAGAGTACATAACTATCATTTTCCTCCAAATCATTGTAGAGATAGCCACTATAGCAAGCCCCCTCTTTGAAAAGCAATTCTCCCTTGGTTGTTTTATCCTTATTATAATAAGTAATCTTATCTATGTCATGATGGATACTATAGTCGGTTTGCTGTTTGATATTTCCATTTTTGTAGTAAACAATACTTTGTTCTATATGCCCCAACTTATACACAATTTTCTCTTCCAATAGTCCCTCTTCGTCCAAGCTATAGGCTGTACCTTGGTAAGGTTCGCCATATTTGTAAGTAAGTTCGCTCATTTTTTTTCCTTTTGCATCATAGAAAGTAATTGTTGTATTCTTTTTGTCCTCTTTTCTACGTGAAAATAGCTTTCCTGAGCGATAATATACCTTATCCTCCACAATATTTCCTACTGCATCCCATTGGGTAATTGCTTTTACTTGTGCAGGTGTATGATAGTACTCTACTTCTATGCCTGCTTGAGCTTCATTTCCTTTTATATAACGAGAGCCTATGAGTTTTCCCCTTTCATCATAGTATTTTAGTAATACATTGTCCTCTCCCTCATAGAAACTCTCTATTCTTGCCTTTTTTAAATCCTCTTCAAACTGTATTCTTTTCTTTACCTTCGCATTTTCCTGATAATACACTACATTAAATTCTTTTTTCCCCTTCACATAAGCATTATCAGCATAATTATAGGTCTCTATATAAGTATCCTCTCCTGTTTTGTTATAGAATGTATTTATACGTCCCTTGGGATCATACACTTTGTAAGAGAGATTTCCATTTTCCTCCTCTCCTTGTATTTCTATCTTACCATCTTCAAAATAAAAAGAAAACTTGCCTATAAGCTCCTCTATACTTCTAAAGTCCTTTTTAGTAGCATAAGCGTCCATTTGGAGTTTTCCGTCCAAGAAAAAATCCTTTACATGATAGCGTCCGTCCTTTTCAGAGATGACCCGATAAAGTTTGGCCTTGTCCTTAGTTGTAGTATTGCCCTCACTATCTATATACATCTTTTCCTGTGTCCAAGAACAAAGCGGTAAAAGATATAAAAATAAAAGCCATAGCTTCTTCATTTGGTTACAATTATCCTATTGAAAGGGCAAATGTACAAAAAAGTTTTGAGTGCTGTGTTTGGAAAACTGAGTTTTTTTGTCCCTAAAAATAAATCCTTTACTCCCCTTGCAAAATAGCCTATTATTCCTTAATTTTGCTGCTGTTTGTAAAAGAACTTAAAGCAATGGGACAACATGCCAACTCTTTTGAAGATTTTATCAATGTCATCTTCAACCATAAAAAAGTAGAAATCTCCCCTGAAACCGAAAAAATCGTAAGTGATAGCTATCACTTCCTAAAGGAATTCTCCAAGAATAAGGTTATATATGGAGTAAATACAGGCTTTGGCCCCATGGCACAGTACCGAATAGAGGATAAAGACCAATTGGCCTTACAATATAACATCATCCGTAGCCATTCTTCAGGCATGGGTGCTTATTTCTCTCCCGAAATCGTAAAATCGGCCATTCTATGTAGGCTTCATACGCTTTCATTAGGAAAATCAGGCGTACACCCTTCCCTCATTCACCTAATGAAAGAGCTTATCAATAGGGACATCACCCCCTTAATCTTCCAGCATGGGAGCGTAGGTGCCAGTGGAGACTTGGTACAGTTAGCCCATTTGGCCTTAGTGCTAATCGGTGAAGGAGAAGTCTTCTACAAAGGGAAAAGACGCCCTACCCAAGAGGTTTTTGCCGAAGAAGGACTCTCACCCTTGAAGATTCACCTGCGTGAGGGAATCGCTCTGATGAATGGTACCTCGGTAATGACTGGTATTGCAGCGGTTAATATCCATTATGCACAGCTGCTACTGGACTGGTCTGTGAAGCTCTCTGTGGCCATCAACGAATTAGTACAGACCTATGACGACCATTTTTCCCAAGAGCTTAATGCTGCTAAAAAGCACCGTGGGCAACAGCTTATCGCCCAGAGAATGCGTAACTACTTAGTGGACAGTCAGCTAACCAAAAAGCGCAGTGAACACCTATATAAGGGCGAACATAAGGAAACTGTCTTCAAGGAAAAGGTACAAGAATACTATTCTCTCAGATGTCTTCCCCAAATCCTAGGGCCTATATATGACACTATTGATTATGCAAAGGAAGTAGTAACCCATGAGTTCAACTCGGCAAGTGATAATCCTATTACCGACCTCAAATCCCAACAAGTATATCATGGAGGAAATTTCCACGGGGATTATATCTCCCTAGAGATGGACAAACTCAAGATAGCTATTACCCGACTGTGTATGCTCTGTGAGCGACAGCTGAACTATCTGCTTAACCCAAAAATCAATGAAATCCTACCCGCCTTTGTCAATGCTGGAAAATTAGGATTCAACTTCGGTATGCAGGGAATACAATTCACCGCTACCTCTACCACTGCTGAAAACCAAACACTTTCTTTCCCTATGTACGTGCATAGTATCCCCAATAACAATGATAATCAAGATATTGTAAGCATGGGTACCAATGCCGCAACTATTACTCACAAGGTCATAGAAAACACCTTTGAAGTGATGACCATAGAAGCCATCACAATAGCACAAGCTATTGATATTCTGGGATATAAAGACAAACTCTCTACCACTACCAAGCTATGGTATGAGCAGCTACGCTCTCTTATCCCCTTCTTCAGGGAGGACATCACGCCCTACCCCTATTTGGAAAAGGTAAAAACATTCCTAAAGTCTCATTCTTAAAAAAGATATTTTTCTCAACTGACATGAAGCATCTCCTTTTAGCCCTTCTTTCAGGCATCTTATTAGCCATCGCTTGGCCTACTTATGGTATTTCCTTGTTTGTTTTTGTCGCTTGGGTACCCTTACTGTTAGTAGAATACCAGTTACGCAGCAGGGGAAAAGCGTCCAAGGGAAAGGTGTTCCTCCTCTCGTATCTTAGCTTTCTTCTGTGGAATACTCTCACCACTTGGTGGATATGGAACTCCACAGTGGTGGGGGCGCTCTTTGCCCTTTTGGTCAATAGCCTGCTGATGAGTCTGGTTTTCCTTATTTATCACTTGGTAGCAAAGCGAAATACGGCAAAAGTAAGTAGTATCTTCCTCATTACCATATGGATAGCCTTTGAGAAATTCCATCACCATTGGGATTTTTCTTGGCCTTGGCTCTCTTTAGGAAATGTCTTTTCTGAAAATATCACTTGGATACAATGGTACGAATATACGGGAATTTTCGGCGGAAGCCTTTGGGTGCTACTGGTCAATATACTACTATTTCACACGTTACGCCTCCTCTTAGAGACAAAGGATAAAAGATTGTTTTACAAGCGTATAGCCAAAATAAGTCTGCTAGTATTACTGCCTATAGCGCTCTCTTGGGGCATATATATTAGCTATAAGGAAAGAGGCACCCCTATAGAGGTGGTTGCTCTGCAACCCAATATAGACCCCTATGAGGAGAAATACAGCCTTTCCAATGAGGAAACTATAGCACTATTGCTTACCCTTGCCAAGGAAGGCGTTACTGAAAACACCCACTTTGTGCTCACTCCTGAGACGGTCATCTCGCAAGGCGTCTACCGATTAGAGGATATATCACAAAGCAAGGAGTTACCCCCCTTACATACATTCTTAGAAGCACATCCACAGCTCAATTGGATAATGGGAGCTGCTATCTACGAGGTAGTTACAGACAAAAGTAAGATAGCCCCACAAACCAACTATAACCCTGTACAGAACTATTGGTTCAATGACTATAATAGTGCCTTTCTGCTCAACTCCTTTGGGATTATGGGCTTTCACCACAAGTCAAAATTAGTTGTTGGGGTAGAGAATATGCCCCTGCAATCTCTCTTAAAACCTATCTTAGGAGATATCATGATAGACCTAGGGGGAACAGTTGCGGTAAAGACTACCCAAAAGACCCCCAGTGTGCTAAGCTCCTTAGCCGAGCAGAAGGTAGCTCCTGTGATTTGTTACGAATCTATCTATGGAGAATATGTAGGCAAATATGTAAAGCAAGGCGCTCAATTCTTAGGCGTCCTAACCAATGATGCTTGGTGGGGGGATACCCAAGGATACAAACAACTGCTAAGCTATACGCGCCTAAGAGCCATAGAGACCCGCAAGAGTATAGCCCGAAGTGCTAATACAGGTATTTCCGCCTTTATCTCCCAACGTGGGGAAATCATCAGCTCCTTGGATTATGGAAAAAAAGGTGCGCTAAGGGGTACTGTTTTGGCCAATAATGAGCTGACCACTTATGTACGTTATGGAGATTACATAGCACGCCTTAGTATCTTTGTCAGTGTAGGGATTTTGCTGATTTCCTTTCTAAAGAAGCGCAGTGAAGTATAGTTATAGGTATCTTACCCTACCACTACCTTTGGTTTGCACATCTATCTTTTTAGGATTTCCTTTGACAGTAATATCCCCTGAGCCTCGGATATCTGCTGAAAGCTGTTCGGTAACAAAGAGATCCACATCGCCAGAGCCTCTAATAGAAGCGGTTGCTTGCTTGGCCTGAAGTGCATCACCATCAAAGTCGCCACTGCCTGCTATGTCTACACTAAGATCTTGGGTGGTTCCTTTGATTTTGATATCACCACTACCTTTAACAGAAAAAGATAGAGACTCAGCCTGTAAAGAGAGCAGCATATCACCACTGCCCAAAACCTTGCAAGAGAGGTTCTTAACCTGCAATTGTTCATGAGAACTGATATCACCTGAACCATGTACAGCAATTTCTATTAGCGAGTCATCTACAGGAATACAAATCTCCAACTTTTTTGTAAATTGGTACGCGAAATCGGGCGACATTTTCACTGTAAGCACTCCGCTAGACACCTCTGTTATCACATAAGGCGCCATATTCTGAGAGGCCTTAATAGTAATATTCCCTACTTGGCCATGTGTAAGTACTAGATCTGCCCCACATTCCAGCCTGATTTGAGTGTAAGCGGGGAGTTTTCTTTCCTCTGAAATAACTAGGCTATCTCCCTTAACCACTGGCAGAGAGCGACCACAGCCTGCTAGTAGTAACAAGCAGGCACATAGAAAAGCGATTTTTTTCATCATTAGATTTTTGATTTTTGGGTTGTTATTTTCTTCTTAGTTTTTGGTTTTCTTCTTGTAAGACCCTTATCCGCTCCAAAAGGCGATGGATAATCTGGATACTAGGGACATTGATCTCAAGGTCATAGTGCCAATTGACAAAGCGCTCAAGTGCTGGTAGCTGGTCATAATGTACATAGGTTACCCTATCAATAACCTCTGTCTTTATCAATCCATTATCCACTAAGGCATTGAAGAAAGACGATTTGATCTTATAGAGCCTAATGACTTTAGTCTTTGATATTTTAAGCGGTTGTTCCATTTGCTTGTAATTTACGCATTTGTTCGAGAAGTTCTTTTTGCTTATCAGTCAACCCCTTAGGGAGTTCTACATTGTAAGTGACGAACAAGTCACCGAAGGTACCTCCTTTGTATACAGGGAAGCCCTTACCCTTGAGCCTTACGGTAGTGCCTGGTTGGGTTTCGGGTTTTACCTTTAGCTTCACTTTTCCCGAAAGGGTAGAGACTTGCACCTCTCCTCCGAGAATGGCTGTATACATATCAATAGTAACTTTCGTTTTCAGATCGTTGCCTATTCGCTCAAAGGTAGGGTCTGGCAATATCTGGAAGGTGATATACAAATCACCATTAGGCCCCCCATTGACTCCTTCACCTCCATAGCCTTTGAGTTTTATCTGCTGGTTATTTTGAATACCCGCAGGCAGGGTAATACGAATGGTCTTTCCATTAACTGTAAGGGTTCTGGGCTGGGTAGTTGCGGCATCTCTGAGGGAAAGGGTCAGTTCCGTCTGTAGGTCTTGCCCCTTGAACTTTCCGTAAGCCGAGCCATAATTTCCTCTTCCAAAACCAGCCTCTTGGCCAAATATCTCCTTGAAGAAGTCTGAAAAATCACTAGCATTGGTATAAGTAGCGCTTTCAAAACCATTACCGAAAGGGTTTCTGCCCTGTCTTTGAGCATTTTCAAAAGCTTCACTCTGTTGCCAATCCTTACCGTACTTATCGTATTTAGCCCTATTCTTGGAATTACCTAAGACCTCATACGCCTCATTGATCTGCTTGAATCGCTCTTCGGCTGTCTTATCATTAGGATTCATATCAGGGTGGTAGAGGCGGGCAAGTTGCCTATAAGCCTTCTTAATATCTTTAGAAGAAGCGGATTTATCTACGCCTAAAACCTTATAATAATCAATATATGCCATCGGGTTGTAGTGTATTAAACATTCTTTTTACAATGATACAAATGTAATGCAAATTAATGAATTAACCTAAATCAACGTAAAAAAATTAAAAAAGTCTTTTATATGATACATTTACAAAAAAAACAAATTGAAACACATAGTCTTTCTAAAATAAAAAACTAAGAAAAACCGTTTTCACTCTATTCTCCTAACTTGAAACGAATAGAGAGAAAACCTATCTGCGTTTGGGGAGCTTTCTCATCGGCATTGAAGCGATAGGTCATAGCCGATTTTCTAGCAGCATCGAGCAGGCAAGGAGCCTTGTTAGTTGTACCTTTTTCTCCTGCTTTGGCACGAACGACCTTACCTGAGCGATCCACTTCAATCTGGACAACGACCATGCCTGATTCGTTACAATCTTGGTAGACTTTCTCCCCACTTATGTACTTACGACCATTAAGTCCCCAGCCCTTACCGCTGCCTTGCCCTGAACCCTCGCTACTATCTCCGTAAAAACTGCTAGCATAGGGATTCCCTTTGGGATCACCCTTGTAGCCTGGTGTGTTATCATCGCCCTGAGAGCCATTACCAGTACCTGACTGAGGCTGCTTGGTAGAAGCATTTAAAACACTTGAAAGCGCATCGGTGGTAGAAGCAGCTAGCTTCTGCGGTTTCTTAGGGTTAGGCTTGGTCTCCTTAGGTATTTCCTTCTTTTTTTTCACCTCTTCCTTAGGTAGCACCACGGTTTCCTCCTCTGTATTGTCCTGAGCAAGTACAGGCTCCTGAGTGGGGGTTTCCTGTGTTTTTGTAGCCTCTTCTACAGGCTGTTCTGCTGCTACGGCCGTCTGGGTAGGCTTAGGAGGATTAATTTCCCCCATCCCCATCTTATCTGTTCCAAAAGTGATGGAAATTCCCTCCTGCTCTTCAGGGATAATAATAGCATTGGTAAGTTTCGCTACAAGTAACACTAAGACAATTAAAATCATAATTACCAGCGTAATAGCGAAAGACTTCTGCTTATGCACTGTGTTTAATATCATAAAATATTACTTAGGTCGTACGGCTAAGATAAGTTTGTACTGATTCTGATTGGCTATATCCATAATAGATACTGCATTTTCTATAGGCACACTCTCCTCGACTCTTAGGATAATGGTAGGGTTTTCCACTCCAGAGAGGGCTGCCTTGAGCTCTGTCTCCATCTGAGAGGGTTCCACTTGTTTGTTATTGACAAAATATTGCAAATCCTTATTGATACTTACCGATACATTTTGAAAGCTTGAGGATTTGCCATGTGCTTTAGGCAGTAGCATATCCAATACCTTAGGATTGTTAGAGGCGGTAAGCATAAAGAAAATAAGCAATAGAAAGACAATGTCCGTCATAGAGGACATGCTAAATTCGGGAGTTACTTTATTGCTTGACTTGATACTCATTATTACTAAATTGGTTCGTTCAACATGTCCAAGAAATCAACCGTAGTGGCTTCCAGCTTTTGAGTAACATTGTTAATACGCATTACCAAGTGGTTATAAGCCAAATAAGCTATAATTCCCACAATAAGCCCTGCTACGGTGGTGGTCATCGCTGTATAGATCCCGCCCGCCAAGATACTCATATCGGCCTGTCCCCCACTGGTAGCCATAGCATGGAAGGACATGACCATCCCTACTACTGTACCCAAAAAACCTATCATAGGCCCGACCCCAGCAAGGGTGGCTAGCAAAGAAACATTCTTCTCCAACTTATATACCTCCAAAGAACCTGTGTTCTCTATAGCCTTGTGAATATCATCAATAGGCTTTCCAATACGAGAGATTCCCTTGCTCACAAGACGTGCCACTGGACTATTGTACTGAAGGCAAAGATTCTTGGCGGCTTCTATACGCCCAGAGGAGATGTTGTCACGAATAGCATTCATAAAATTAGCATCTATTCGCTTGGCCGAGCTAATGGCAAAAGTTCTTTCAAAATAGATATAAAGAGCAGTGGCCAACATCAGAAATAAAATCCCTATGATAATCGTATTGGCCAATCCCCCATTGAAAATCAGATCCATAATAGAGAGACTTTTCTCTTGTAGCTCTGAGGTTGTCTGCGCTGTAGTTCCTGTATTTGCTTGTAAAAATAACATATTTCTTTTAAATTGGTTTTAGGGACAAAAGTACATCTTTTCTTTATAAGAAAATTGCTTTTTAATATTTTTATCACTTTACCTTTTCAAAATATAATACCCTTAACAAATTTACCCCCTTGAAAAAACCTCAAAATATAGCCTCTAATTTCTTGATTTAATTTTTAACATATATTTATATTTGCATCTGCTTGCTATTTCAAAAAATATGCGTAACTTTGCACACGGAATAAGGAAGTAAGTTTCTCATTAGAAACAGCCTTACAAAAGAGACCTAGAGAAAGAGAATTACAAAAAGAGTAATTCGCTTATTAAAGATAATCTTATAATTGTTTAGTTTTTTCACGAAAGTCCGAGCTACGAAAGTACTCGGATTTTTTCTTTATTCTATTTCTCTAATTTGTAAAGTACCATTTTTATCTTACCTCCTGCAAGACTATTTAGCGTATATTTTTTAGAATCTTCTGTATAAAATAGACCTATTCCTCCAAGAGCTGTATTAGGACAAAGAAACTCTTGTTGTGCCTCATTTTTTTCTATCTTCCAACTATTCTCTCCAAAAGAAGTAGTTTCTTTCAGCAAAGCAAACTGTACTTCATTAGGTAAATCTGCCGTTCTAAAACAAATATTTACTCTTCTGAAAGGTAAACTAAAAGAAGAATAACCAGCTCCTATGGTATAAGAAACATCGACTAAGGTTGTTGCAATAGTTTTACCTTCATATTGAAATTCCACAATATAAGCAAGAATATTTTCCAACTTATATTTCTTAATCTCATTGTAGTTAAACTCTCCAAATCCTTGGCTTGTTTTCGTTGCTAATACATTTACTTCTTCATCAGTTAGCTTTGTTTGTTTTAGCTGCCCATAACTAAAGGCACTAAAGAATAATACCAAAAAAAATAGGATCTTTCTCATTTGCTTTTAGAATTTTAGTTTTGTTCTATATGTAACTCTTTAATAGGCAAATATACCACTTCTATCGAGAAACACCAAACAAAAATAGGAGTTTAACAAATATAAAAATCCATTGCAAATCCTTAGTACTAAACGACTTATATTTTTATAAATAAAAATGTTAGATATAATTTTGTATATATCAAAAAAAGTTGTACTTTTGCACCCGAAAACACAAACGGCGAGGTAGCTCAGGTGGTTAGAGCGTTGGATTCATAACCCAAAGGTCACGGGTTCAAATCCCGTCTTCGCTACAAAGTAACAGACCCCGATAAGCGAAAACTTATCGGGGATTTTTTTATTCCCAATCCACTGTACAAAGTGAGTATATCGGTAGGTACCTATAAGAAAGAATCTTCTTGCCACACTTAGTAGCAAGAAGATTGAAAAATATGAATATATCAGAGACAAGTGTCAGTAGCCTAATATCTTAAGCATTTCTTCTGCTTTTTGCTGCTCCATGAAAAGGCGAGAGGTAATCTCCCCGTCCTTATTCTTATCAATAAGAATAATCTTAGGCTGGGGAATTAAGCAGTGCTGCAACCCTCCTACACCTCCTATTGAGTCCTGATAAGCACCAGTATTAAAGAATCCAATATACAAGGGTTTATTCTTGTTATACTTAGGTAGATAAATAGCATTCATATTCTGTTCGCTATTGTAATAATCATCTCCATCACAAGTAAGCCCTCCTAAGAGTACACGCTCATACTCATCATTCCAACGATTGATAGGCAAGAGCACAAAGCGCTTATTAATCGCCCAAGTATCGGGAAGGGTCGTGATGAAGGAAGAATTGATCATATTCCATTTTTCACGATCATTCTGCTGTTTTTGGTACATAATCTCATAGATAGCTCCTCCTGCCTCGCCTACAGTAAAACTTCCAAATTCAGTAAATATATTAGGCACAGGCACCTTTTCCTGTTCGCAAGCTATTTTTATCTGGCGAATGATTTCATCTACCATATAAGCGTAATCATACTCAAAAGCGAGGGAAGTCTTTATCGGGAAACCTCCCCCTATGTTGAGACTATCAAGCTCAGGGGCTACTTTCTTAAGCTGAATATACACCTTTAGACACTTAAGAAGCTCATTCCAATAGTAAGCATTATCTTTTATCCCCGTATTAATAAAGAAGTGCAACATCTTGAGTGTCACCTTTTTATTATCCTTTATCTCTCTATTATAGAAAGGAACGATATTCTTGTAACCAATTCCCAATCTACTGGTATAGAATTCTGAACGAGGATCTTCCTCTGAGGCTATACGTATTCCTATATTATAGTTCCCCTTTATCTTTTGATCAAAAAGATTAATCTCTTCATAATTATCAATAATAGGCATACACCTATCATATCCTCTATTGACCAAATCGGCTATTCCATCTATATAACCATCACGCTTAAATCCATTGCAGAGGATATAATTCTCTTTGGTAATCAGCCCTTCATTAATCAGATTATTGATGATATTAATATCAAAAGCCGAAGAGGTTTCCATATGGATATCATTCTTGAGAGCTTCGACCATCACATGCTTAAAATGGGAACTCTTGGTGCAATAGCAATAATTATAAGCACCTTTGTATTTGTGCTTTTTGATGGCTTTCTCAAACCATTTTTTAGCTTTTTGGATATTCTCTGAAATCTTAGGTAGATACATGAATTTCAGTGGCGCCCCATAACGGCGTACCAATTCCATGAGGTCTATATCATGGAAACGAAGTTCATCTCCCTCAAGGGTAAATTCGTCCTGAGGGAAATAGTAAGTTTGGTCTATTAAGTCAATATATTTATTTTTCATTTTATTTTCGTATTTATCTTAGTTGTTGAAATGAAGTAGTAAGGAAATAAATAGAAAATAAAACTCAAATTCTCAAAGGAACATACTTCTTCTCCGTCTTCTGTAATATCATTTTAGTAGATAAAGTAGAGAAAAAAGAAAGCACCTTAGCTTTTAGTATAAGCAAAGGGATGATCAGTACATCATACACTGAGGGAGGCTCAATAGGTTTATTCATTGATTATCAAACAATTATACACTCAATTAACAAACTTAAATTTTGTTCAATACAATGGGGCAAATATACTACTTTTCTGAGAATATGAAAAAATTTTTTTACAAAAAAAGCCACCCCATGGGGTGGCTTTAAAAATATTTTTTTAATTATTTTTTTCGAAAGTTAGTTATTTTATTTCGAAAGTTACACGACGTGCAAGTTGACGAGCGTTAGCAGAGTTTGCATTAACGGTCTTATCTTCACCTCTTCCTTCGAAAGAAAGTTGAGAAGCGTTGATACCTCTATCAACCAAGAGTTTCTTGATTACTTCAGCACGTCTGTTAGACAATTTTTGGTTGTAGTCTGCACTGCCTTTTTCGTCAGCATAACCAATTGCTTTCACGCTAGCACCTGAATTTTGTTTCAAGTAGTTAGCTACGAAATCAACAGCCCACAAAGAAGATTTCTGAGGTTCTGAAGAGTTGAAATCAAAGTATACATTGATGTAACCTTTTTCGATAAGCTCACGAGCAGATTCTCCAGTGTAGTTAGTTGGAGCAGATGAACCAGAAGATTGGTTAGCTAAGCTACCATATTTTTCATTGATGTAGTTTTCAACTTCATCAGGTACACGGTTACCGTTGGTGTCAACCATCTTATCTTCTTTGTTGTCAAGTCTCTTAGCAAGTTCAGCTACGCTGTTTTCAGCTTTAGCTACACGCTCAGCAAGTTGGCCATCAGCAGCTGCTTGGCTGTACCAGTCTGCATGAACGAGGTTCTTTCCTAAGGCTACTTGCAAACCAACAGTACCTGTAAAGTTTAATGTCTGGAAACCACGTCTGTTTGTTGCAGAAAGACCATCAAATGTTCTGTTTTGTCTTGCATAGAAGTATACAGATCCATCTACTAGCAAAGATACGCGGTTGCTAAGACGTATTTGTGGAGTAAGACCTGCAGTAACAAAACCTATATTGTCAGCCTTAGGAATATAGTCTCCCTTAAGTTGTCCTATACCCACACCTGCATGTGCTAGCAAGCCAAGATCACGAGTCCAGTCTTCAAATGAAAGTACGCGGCCTAAGTTAGCCACTCCTTGTAAGTTAACATTCCAAATATTGGAATTAAATTCAGGAGATTTTTTTCCTTCTACGAACTTGTCATAGCCACCTCCTAATCTCAAACCAAATTTGTTATTGAACATATAACGAACGCCTCCATTAAGTGTCCAAAAACTTGGTGTCTTTGTCGAATATCCTGATGTAAATCCTACAGTTGGTTTGTTAACACCAAAATTTACATCTACCGACCATTTGTTGTATTCTTGAGCATTTGCACCCAAGGCTACAAGAGCTGTCAAAGCTAGAATTTGCTTTCTCATAAATGTGATTTTTAATTCTAATTAAATTTCATTAACGTGGGAGCAAAGGTAAAACATTTTTTGATTTCCACAAAGAAAAAATGAACCTTTTTACTAATTCATTTGTTATTTATGATTTTATTAATTATTTTCTAATAAATTTCACTTATTTGTAGATCTTCATAACGAAGTATATACACGGCTCGGTTTTCATACCCTCCTCCTTTGGACGGATTCTTTATGTACTGAAACTTATTCTCTTGGTAAGAGGTTTCTCCTATATTGGCCTCTTTTAAGAAATTCCCACTGAGACTGGTTCTTAGTACTGCATCCATGGTAAGATCAAACCCTCGAAAGGCATACTTACTAGGGGATATTTTATAAGTTTTGAAATATTTGCTTATAAAGGTATTCGTCTCCCCTGCATACCTATTGGCCGCAGGATAGGTGAATTTCAAAGCGGAAAGTTGGCTATTGGAAATACTATTATGGTCATAGGCATCCCCCTTATCCAAGGTTGCCATGATGATGTTGTAGTTCTTATTCTTGGCCGACATGCCTGCCGTATTGTATAGAATACGGATCACATCGGAAAGGAAAACGACATCATCGGAGGAGACAAACACGATATTGGTAGCTCCCTTGACCAAGGCACTTTGTATACCTTGTATATTATCTACACTCTTGGCTTGCAGGAAGGATGATTGCAATTTCTCATTCATGTCCTTACTCTTGGCATCTGAAAGTAATATGATATTGGCATCAGGGTATTTCTGATATATGAAACTAATCATGCTGTTCTGTTGTACTTCTATAGTGGGTACTGTTTGGAACACATTGGGGCGCAACTCTATATTCTTATTGGAGAGCGGTGCCAATATAGCGGTATTATCGTCGGTGATTACCTCTGAAAGGGCATTGAAAGCCGAAGGGGCAAAAGGCCCTATGATCACTTGTGAGTTCTTCAGTGCTTCACTGGAGGAAATCGCCTTCACGCCTTGTACACTTCCGTTGCTATCATATACATTGACAGTAAGAGAAAAACCCATTTTCTGCAAAGAATCCAAAGCTATCAAAGCTCCTGAATAAAAGTCGGCAGCCACAGCAGTCATCCTTTCTTTTTGTAGTTTTCCCTTGATATCAGCTATGTTACCTGCTTGGATACTATTAACTCTAAAGGGCAATACGAAGGACACTCTTTTGGTATTGGCTGGCTGCATACCTGCTTTTACTTTGGGATTAGCATCGGTATTGTTGGCCATACCTATTTGTGAAAGTCCTGCAGTGGCTACATAATCTAAGAAATTACTCTTAGGAATCCAGATTTGTGCTTCGAGCTTGATCCCATCCTTAAGTTCTGGGTTGAGTTTCTCTAATTCTTTTTGAGAAAGGCCGAACTTGCGTTCCAAGCTCATGAAGCCCTCTCCTTTCTCTACTTGGTAGAGAACCAAGGCCTTATCGGTAGTTACCTGTGGCACTCCCGTTACCCCTGCTGGCACCCATATCTCCATACCTTCTTTTAGCGGATTGGGCAGATTAGGGTTGAGCTTCTCCAAAGCCTCCTGAGTGATTCCATAGTTCTGGGCAATGCGCCATATCCCCTCCCCTGGTTTTACCACATACTTAGTAAGACCTTCTTTGCCCTTGGTAATCTCCTTGGCAACTTCTTTATAGACTGGTATGGTCAACTCCTGTCCTTTGCGTAATTCTTTCTTATATAGCACTATATTATAGCGTCGCAAATCGTCCTGAGTAACGCCATACTTCTGTGCCAGTCCGTAGAGGGTTTCTTTGTCTTTCACCTCATGAGTCTGAAATCCTGAGGGTTGCTTTTTATTAAAATAGCTCACTTCTTCCCCTGGCAAAAGCAGAATCATTCCCTTTTGTAGTCCTTTTTCTGCTAAGGCAGGATTTAGTGACTTTATATCATTGGGCGAAAGGCGATAGACTTTCGCTATATTCTCCAAGGTATCTCCTTCTTTGACCGTATAGCTAATGTGCTGCTTGGTCTGTGCCAAAAGAGGTATACCTATAAGAATTGATAACAATAGTAATATTTTTCTCATCTTATTGCTTTTTACAAATAACCTAATTTTTCTCTGACTCTTCTGAGTGTCTGCTCAGCTACCTTTGTAGCTTTTTCTGCGCCTTGCTTTAGGATCTCATCTACCTTAGAGAGGTGCTCCATATAGTAGGCGAATTTTTGACGTGGCTCAGCAAATTTTTCTAAGATAAGCTCATAGAGTGCTGTTTTGGCATGTCCGAATCCATAATTCCCTGCTCTATAATTCTCAGCCATCTGTGCAACTTGCGCTTGAGAAGCCAAAAGCCTATAAAGACTAAAGACGTTACAATGTTCTGGATCTTTAGGTGCCTCCAAGGGGGTACTATCAGTCTGTATAGACATGATTTGCTTTTTGAGTTCCTTCTCTGGCAGGAAGATATTGATATAGTTGCGGCGGGATTTGCTCATTTTCTCTCCATCGGTACCTGGAATAATCATGATATCTTCTCGGATGCTCTCCTTCGGTAGGACAAAAGTCTCACCCATTTGGTAATTAAATCGAGAGGCTACATCGCGGGTAAACTCCAAGTGCTGTAATTGATCTTTGCCTACAGGTACGACCTCTGCATCATAGAGCAGTATATCGGCAGCCATAAGCATAGGATAGGTGAACAGCCCTGTATTGACATCCTCCAAGCGATCGGCCTTGTCCTTGAACGAATGGGCTAAGGTCAGGCGCTGGTAGGGAAAGAAACAAGACAAGTACCAAGCCAGCTCAGTGGTATGGGGCACATCGCTCTGTCTGTAGAAGGTTACACGCTCATAGTCTAAGCCAAAGGCAAGCCAAGTGGCAGCCACTTCATAGGTGTTTTGTCTTAGCTGCTTTCCGTCCTTTATCTGAGTGAGTGAATGCAAGTCGGCTATAAACAAAAAAGACTCATTACGAGTGTCTTGTGCCATTTGCAAGGCGGGTAATATTGCCCCTAATAAATTCCCTAAGTGTGGGGTGCCTGTGCTTTGAATACCAGTAAGTACACGTGCCATAGATCTATTTCCTAAAAGAATAACATTTTTTTAATGGTGCAAAAATACAACTTTTAATTCACATAGAAGCGTTTTTACATAAAAATAACGTATCTTTGCCCCTCTATTTAGGAGGGTGTTTTATTATGCTCTCCCTATTGCTTTAACTATGCAAAACAACGTCAATATACAGAACAAACGCGCGCGTTTCGAATACGAAATCTTAGACAAATATATAGCGGGTATCGTCCTAAGAGGTACCGAGATTAAGTCCATACGCTTGGGAAAGGCTTCCATTGCGGAGAGCTTCTGCGAATTCAACGAAAAAAGCGAACTCTTTGTCATCAATATGACCATAGAGGAATACGCTTGGGGTACTTATTATAACCATAAGCCTAAAAGTGAGCGCAAACTACTACTGAAGAAGAAGGAACTCCGCAAACTACACAAGGAAGTGAAGAATACAGGGCTTACTATAGTCCCCTTACGCGTCTTTTTAAGTGAAAAGGGATTTGCTAAGATGGAAATTGCTTTGGTTCGTGGTAAAAAACTACACGACAAACGCGAAACGATCAAGGACAGGGATAACAAGCGCCAAATGGATCGCATCAAGAAGGCTTACCAATAGTATATCACCTTGAGTATCTTCCGCTTCAAACAGTTTTCAGTATCGCAGGAGCACTCCCCTATGAAAGTGGGTACCGATAGTGTGCTCTTAGGAGCTTGGACACCTGCCAAGACGCCCTCTCGTATATTGGATATAGGAGCAGGTAATGGGGTCTTATCCCTGATGATGGCGCAGCGATTCCCTGAGGCTCAGATATGGGCAATAGAGTGCCATAAGCAGGCCGCTCAAGAGTGCCAAGAGAATGTTTCGCTCTCTCCTTGGCCGCATATCAGGGTCGTTACAGCGGATATACGCCACTGGGAAGCTCCTGAAAAGTACGACCTTATCATCAGTAATCCGCCTTTTTTCTCTGAAAAAACGCTCTCTCCCAATAGCGAGCGTGCTCGTGCTCGCTCCAGTGAACACCTGCCTTTCTCTGACCTACTTTATTGTGTGGCAAGGCTGCTCTCCCCCACTGGAGTGTTTTCTGTGGTTATTCCTTATAAGGAAGCAACTGCTTTTATACAAATCGCCGCGCCTATGGGACTATATCCCATGCGTATACTACAGGTACAAGGTACCCCTGAGGCGCCTCTGAAGCGTAGTTTACTGCTTTTCTCTTTCCAAAAAACAGCCAATCCTCTTATAGAAACCCTTGTTATAGAAAAAGAGCGACACCAATATACACAAGAGTATCAAGAACTTACCAAAAATTTTTACTTAAAGTTCTAAACAGATTGTTAAACCATATCTTCTATTCAAAAACAATTCGTAATTTTGTGCTCGTCTCAAGGGGTGCTGTAAAAAGCTGAGATTATACCCATAGAACTTAGGCTGGTAATGCAGTCAAAGGAAAGAAAAATAAACTATCTGATTACTATATAATTTAAGTGGCTTATTTTTGCACCTGGGTAGCAAAAATAAGCCTTTTTTTAATCTGACAAATGATGCCCCTTCGTTTGTAAAAATATTCTTTACAATGAAAAAAGAATGGTTGTGTGGGGCGTTACTTCTCTCTCTTCACACATGGGCTCAAGAAGTCCCCACTGAGGTGGAAACTGACAAGCAACCTATTGCCTTGGATGAGGTGGTTGTACAAGCTGTACGTGCTAAAAAGTCAACTCCTGTGGCCTTCTCCAACGTTTCCAAAAAGGAAATCCAACAAAAAAATGCAGGCCAACAGCTGCCTTTGCTCTTAGACCATCTGCCCAATGTGGTCTCTGTCTCTGAAGACGGAAGTGGCTACGGGGCTACTGCCTTGTTCATCCGTGGTAATGATGCTTATCGTACCAATGTAACCATCAATGGAATTCCTTACAATGATGCGGAATCTCAAGGGGTTTTCTTCTACAACTTATCGGACTTTGCCGCCTCTGCCGAAAATATCCAACTTCAGCGGGGGGTGGGTACCTCTACCAATGGGGCGGGAGCTTTCGGAGCGAGCCTCAATGTGCTTACCGATGCCGTTTCCCAAAAGCCTTATGCCGAGATTGCTAACTATTTGGGTTCCTATACCACTCATAAGCATTCGGTAAAGCTATCCACTGGCAAACTCAATGATCGTTTTGAGGTTATGGGGCGTTTCTCCAAGATTAATTCTGATGGGTATATAGATCGTGCTACCTCTGACCTCAAGTCATATTTCCTACAAGGGGCTTATGCCGACGAACATACCTTAATCAAGGGACTCATCTTCGGCGGCAAGGAAAAAACTTATCTTACCTACAAGGGGATTTCCGCCGAGCAATTGGAAAAGGATAGGCGCTACAACCCTGCGGGAAAATATTCGGACAATGGGCAAACACGCTTCTACGACAATGAGACCGATAACTACCAGCAAGACCATGCCCAACTCCACTGGAGCGAAAAATGGAATCCTTATTGGCACAGCACACTTTCCTTTCACTATACCAAAGGGCGCGGCTACTGGGAACAAATGGACAATTGGGGTGATGCCAGAGGAAATTTTGTGATTCGTTATCAGTTGGACAACGATTTCTATGGAAGTGTGTTCTCTGTCAATTATCGCAAGGATGCCATTGACTTTATCGTAGGAGGGTCTGCCAATGTATATGAGGGTAATCACTATAACGAAACCCTTTGGGCGCAAAATGCAGGCACAGCTTATAAGGAAAGTACTACCCCTGTCTATGGTAACAAAAAAGAGGCGGCTGCCTTTGCTAAACTCACTTGGCAGGTAGCGCCTAAGCTAAGCCTCTTTGCCGACATGCAGTATAGGTATGTGCAATTTAAGTCTTATCTTAAAAAAGTGGATATCAACGAAGGACTCCCTATGCTAAATCCTAAGGCGGGAATCAGTTACCTCTTAGCCCCTGACCATACCCTCTATCTTTCTTTTGCTCATGCTACCAAAGAGCCTAACCGAAATGATTATAAGGAGTATGCTGAGAACAAGAAGAAAGGTGCCGAACTGCCTAAAGCGGAGAAAGTCAATGACTTCGAATTGGGCTGGCGATATAGTACAGATAAGGTAAAACTCAATGCCAATTTGTATTATATGCAGTACAAAGACCAACTGGTACTCACTGGAGATATTAATAAAACAGGCTATTCTCTTCGTCGCAATAGTGGAGAAAGCTATCGTGCTGGTATAGAGGTTGATGCAAATGTACTCCTTAGCCCTCAATGGCAATGGGCACCCAATGTCTCTTATAGTCAAAACAAGAATATTGAGTACAAAACCAAAGACCCTAACCAGCCAAATCAGTTTGTGAACTTGGGTACAACCCATATATCCTTCTCTCCGGACTGGGTAGTAGGCAATACCATTACTTTCATTCCTTTTGAGAACTTCCAGATGAGCCTCATCTCCAAATATATAGGCGAACGCTACCTTACCAATGAGAATGAGGACAACGCCAAGCTGGACGACTTCCTCGTGCATTCGCTCCATCTCTCTTATGAGCTTTTGCCTGAGAAGATCTGTAAGTCTGTGCTCTTCTCAGTGACAGCTAATAACATTCTCAATAAGAAGTATGTAGCCCATGGGCGATATAGTGGAGGCAAACCGCTTTACTTTCCTGCTGCTGAAATCAATGCCATGGCAGGGGTAACCCTCTCTTTCTAGGCTGTTCATAGCTTCTCATAAATGAATTTTAAAACACAAATCTTCTAACTATCTAAAACGCAACAAATTGCGTCTCTACATTAGCACTAGCTTAATTAGCATAGTCATCCGTAGAGACGCAATTTATTGTGTCTTAACAAATTAGGGACTCTATTCTTTACCCCCTAATCCATATTTATACAGTACTTCTTTTGTGGAGATTATTCTTTGTGAGAGATTTCTCCTCGCTCTATCTGCGATTGAAATTCTTCCATAGCAGGCTTTATGGTACTCTCCGGCAGGTCATCTATACGAATGTACATAAGGCCGTCTATGGCATTGTTAAACAAGGGATCTACATTGAAGGCAATGACCTTGGCATTTTGCTTGATGTACTTCTTAATCAGCACAGGCAAACGCAAGTTCCCTGGTTCCAACTCATCTATGATTTTGTCAAACTTGTTCAGGTCGGACTGGGTTTCGTCAAGGATAAAGTCCTTATCGGCATCTTTGAGCCTTACCTTGTATTCTTTCTTTGGCTTTACATACTGAGCAATGTAGGGGTCATAGAAGTTGGACTTCATGAACTCTATCATCAATGATTTGGAGAAATCCGAAAACTGATTGGAGATACTCACCCCCCCGAGCAGGTACTTATGTTCTGGGAAGTGTAAGGTGGTCAGCGCAATCCCTTTCCATAATAGGAATAAGGGCATAGGCTTCTGCTGGTACTCACTCACGACAAAGGCGCGCCCCATTTCTATCGTTTGTCGCAGCATGGTATTAAGTTCTGGGTCAAACCTAAAAAGGCTGTGGGTATAGAACCCATTGACACCATATAGGTCAAAGAAATCACTCCCCAAGCCCATACGATAGGCTCCTATGATGCGCTTGGTATCACTTTCCCAAAGGAAAAGATGGCGATAATAGGCATCATATTCGTCTAAGTCTATTGAGAGATTGGTGCCCTCGCCTACCTCGCGGAAGGTAAGTTCTCTAAGTCTCCCAATCTCTTGGAGTATATGGGGAATATCTTCAGCCTTGGCTAAAAAGATTTCATATTCCCTATGTTGTAATAAGCGAGTGCCATGCTGAGTGCGCAAGGTAGCTATTTCTCTCTCCAATACCTCTGGCTCCTGTGCTGGGACTATCTCCTGTGGGTCTTTGTTATCTCTGACCCTTATCATGGAAGCAAAGCTCTTAAATAGTTTCTTCTGATCGTAAGTATTTGATAATAAGTAGGTCTTCTTTCTCAAGAAGTTTGAGAACTCATAGAGATCTTCCATCTCTTCCTGTGTCTTGGGGGATATAGGTCGTCCTATACGTATGCCTATAGTCTTGTTCTTTTGGGAGAGCAACTCCGAAGGGAGCTTAGCGGTACGCAGCGTATCACTCTGCTTGGCCAATTGGTAGAACAGCGGACTGTTCTTGGCATGAAAGTAGATCGGCACTATAGGAACATTGGCTTTTTTGATGAGCTTCATGGCCGACTTGTCCCAGGTCTTATCCACATATATATTCCCACTAGGTTGAGTGGAGACTTCCCCCGCTGGGAATATCCCCAAAGGGAACCCTTCCTTAAGATGTGCCAACGCTTGCTTGAAGCCCATGAGGCTGGAAGAAACCTCTTTGTGATTCTCAAAGGGATTTACTTGAATGATGTAAGGGGCTAATGGTGCTATACGTGTCAATAGAAAATTAGCCATTATCTTATAGTCTGGGCGCTGTTCCAAAAGGATTTTAAGCAATAATATCCCATCCAAGCCGCCTAAGGGGTGGTTGGAAATAGTGATAAAAGGGCCTTCCTTGGGGATCTTTCGCAAGTCCTCTTCCCCTACCTCATAATGCACCTTGAACTCCTTGAGTAAAGCATCTAAGAATGCCACTCCTTCTAAGTGCTTGTTCCTATCATATATCCTATTGAGAGGAGCCAAACGCAACAGATGCAATAGCCCCCAGCCTGCAAAGGTGCCCACAAATCCAAATCGGTCTAACTTAGCTGCTTTTGCTAATTCCTTTGCCGTAATCAGTCCCATAAGTTATTGTAAATCATTATTTTAATTACTCAAACCCCATCTCTGAGGCCTGATGATTTCATCTATTTTTTCAAAATGCAAATATAAGAATTTTTTTGGAAAAAACATGCTTATTCTTTATCTTTCTCCTGATAAGAAAAAAACTTTGCCAAAGAGACTCTGGCAAAGTTTGTCAATAAACTATGATGACAGTTCTTACAAATAGGCTTTCACCTTATCGGCTACCTCTTGAAATTCTTCAGGGGTAAGCGCTACTTTTTCTTGGAAGGTCATCTCGCTCATCTGGCTGATTGGGATCAGGTGTATATGAGCATGATGTACCTCTAGCCCTACCACAGCCATACCTACACGCTCGCAGGGGATGGCCTTCTCTAGGGCGATGGCTATCTTGCGGGCAAACTCCAATAGTTCATGGTAACGCTCCTTGGGTAGGTCAAAGAGCTTATCCACTTCCTGTTTAGGAATACAAAGGGTATGCCCTATAGCATTGGGATTTATGTCCAAAAAGGCAAAACAGTGCTCGTCCTCTGCTATCTTATAGCAAGGGATTTCACCTTGGATAATTTTGGTAAAGATGGATGCCATATCTTAGTTTTTATCGGGTTATTTCTATAATTTCCATCTGTAGAGTGCCATTAGGTACCTTTATTTCGGCTATATCTCCTACGGATTTGCCTAGCAGGCCTCGTCCTATAGGGGAACTTACCGAGATCTTACCACTCTTAAGGTCAGCCTCACTCTCGGCCACTAGTGTATAGGTCATCACGGCATTGTTGGCCTTGTTCTTGAGCTTTACAGTGGAGAGGATTAGCACCTTGGAGGTATCCAATTGGGACTCATCTATCACACGGGCACTGGCTACCAGCTCTTCCAATTTTGCTATCTTCAGTTCCAAGAGACCTTGTGCTTCCTTGGCTGCATCATATTCTGCATTCTCTGAAAGGTCTCCCTTATCTCTGGCTTCAGCAATCGCTTGGGACGCACGAGGACGCTCTACATCGCGGAGTTGATCCAGTTCTGCCTTCAGTGCACGTAACCCTTCTTCGGTGTAATAAGCTACTTTCATGTTCTTTTTATGCTTTTTAGGTTGATTGATTAATAAAAAAATAACACCCCAGCAAAGTTCAATTAAGCTCACACTAATTTTCTCTCAACTGGAATGACGTGACTATTGATAATCAGCCGTATAACACTAAGCTATACAAACTGCTTACATAGGGGCAAAGATACAAACTTAATTCTATATCACAAGCAAAATCCCAAAAAAATTTTGTTTCGCTATTTCCCTTCTGATTAACTTTTATTCTTATTCTTTAACTTATGTCCCCGTGAATATCTTTTTTTAGAAACTACCCCTTTGAGTGTATATCGTTTTTATTTTTTTACTACTTTTGCACATTATTTTATTAATGACCAATATATTTCATATGAAAAGAAATATCTTATGTGTCCTTCTCTTCTTCTTTACGCTACTCTGCTCCGCTCAGGAATTTGATGTAGGGGTCAAGGGAGGGCTTAGCTATGTGAATCTCAGGGGTACCACTTCCGATGTCTCTACCTTCAAGGGCAAATGGGGTGTCTATGTAGGAGCCTACGGGGAACTCTTCTTAGGACGTATCTTCTCTCTACAGCTCGAAGTACTCTTTTCCCGACAGGGCGCCCGCTGGGAACGAGAAGGACTCCTGCCCAATGGTGAACTATATAAGGCGTCTCTGAATACTGATTATGTGAATGTACCTATACTGAGTGGAATCAAGCTCCATGAGAAGTTCTCCCTACAGGTAGGGGCACAGTTCGGTTTTCTAGCTGTAAAACCTGAAATAGGCTCAGAGGAACCTATTTTCTACAATGGAGCAAACTTCCTTGACAAGGGAATCTACCGTACTTTTGACTTTGCTGTCATTGTGGGCTGTAAGGTGCACATCACAGAGGACTTGGCCGCTGAACTACGCTATGTCAATTCCTTAACCAACTTATTTGACAAAGAGCACCCTGCCCTGAATACTACTGAGTTCGGCAATACCAATGTCTTCAGACACTCCTACCTCTCCATAGGAGTAGAATACCGATTAAAACAACTAACAATATTCTAATGTATCAAGGAGACAATTGTCTCATTAGCCAATTGACTCGTTGACGAATTAAACTATTTTAGCATGAAAAAACACTTACTTTTTTTACTAACTGTTTTATCTTTAACCACTTATGTCTCTTGTAGTGATGATGTAGATGACCGAATTCCCAAACGACGCCCTACCCCTCCTACCCCTTCCACTGAAAAGGAAATTCGCATTACACCCCTAACCGACTCTGCCGCTGACCCCCAAGGGGGGCGACAAAGAGGAGAAGACGCCAGCGACCTTCTCAGCAGCTATTCCTTTAACCAACAAGTACTAATTACCTTCTCAGAGGGCAATGTACAGGTAGAAGGTGCGGCCGATATCACCATAAGTAAGCAACAAGCACACCTGAGTATAATCTCCGCTGCTGAGCACATAGAGTATGTACTTTCTGGGACTGCCCACAATGGGAGCTTTAGCCTCTCCAGCACTCACCCCTACAAACTCACCTTACAAAACCTCTCACTGACCAATGATAATACGGTAATCAAACTTACTAGTAATAGCAAGGCTTTCCTGAATATTCCTTCAGGAACGACAAATACCCTTACCAATACCATCACCCCCAACGAGGGTGACGATGCTACTGTGCTCTATAACTTAGGCGCAGTTGTTCTCACCGGAGAAGGCAGTCTTTCCCTAAAGGGAGAAAAGAGTTCTGGCATCGTTTGCCAAAGTAGCTTGCGTACAGCACTTGTTGCCCAAGGTAAGCTCTCTATTGAAGCTAGAAAGGATGGTATCCGCAGCAAAACGGCCTACATAGGTGATGGAGGTACTATAATGGTAGATACCCAAGACAATGATGGACTGGGCAATGCTATTGTAGTTACCAACGGTCATGTGATTATCAATGACGGAGACTATACGCTCAAGGCTAAGAACAATGCGCTCATGGCTTCCCTCACCCAAAGAGAGACTGACCCTTTTATCACGATCAACGGGGGGACACTCTCCATTAGCGCTTGGGCAAAAGGAATCGTCTCTGCCAGCATAGTTACTTTGTCCAATGCCTACATCAACCTGAACTCTATAGAGACAGGCGTACAAGGTAGCAAGGGTATCTATATCAACAAAGGTCGCTACCTCTTGGAATCTACCTCTGGCAATACCTTAGAGAGTGAGCAATCATTTACCCTAACCGCAGGCCGTACCTTCCTTAGAAGTAGAGGCTCACAAACCCCTATCAATGTGCCTGCAACAGGTACCTTTGAAATCACTGGAGGAACACTCATTGCCACAGGAGGAAAACCCCTACAGAAGGCCCCTCTCAAGGAAGGCTCCCAGCCCTCCTTTGTTTTCTTTAAGAACTTTACTGCTCAAACGCTCCTACACCTGAGAGAGGGCGAACGTGAAGTCTTTACCTATCGTACTCCTATATCCATTGCTTACCTACTCTTTACCAGTGAAAAGCTCCAGGCCAACAAGAAATACCATTTCTACAAAGGAGGTATCATAAGAGAAGGGCAAGAGGAAAACAACCTCTACCACAATGGCTGGTATTCCAAACCTGATTCTTTGGTTACTTATTTCACAGCTAATAAAACGGTTAATCCTTAAAATCACATACCGTCAATTGTTATTAACGCTTTATCAAACCGAGTGTGTGTTAAATAAATAATAAATCTGAAGAAATTTTTATTTTTGGAACAATATTAGCTGTCACTAAGTGTTCAAACACTTCTTATGAAAAAATGTATCTTTGCGATTCTTATCTGTAGTCTCTTGTGGAGCTGCAAACAACAGAAAAAACAGTACTTGCCCGATTCGGTAGGGAGTATCAACTCCCTTACCATCGTCATGGATCCCCAGCTCTGGAATGGTATTGTAGGGGATAGCCTACGCAACTATTTTGCCTCTCCTGTGGAGGAGATTGCAGGGGCGAGAGAACCTATCTTTGATATCCAGCAAATCCCCGAAGATGTCTTTCAGGGCATGACCCGTGCAGGGAGAAATATCTTAGTGGTCTCCACTGATCACAAAAATCGTTTCCATATCAAGGATTCACTCTATGCCAAAGGCCAAAAAGTAGCCTTTCTCACAGGACAAACTACCGATGACCTCATCAGTGAAATACAACAATATGCACCCGTAATTATCCTCTCCTTCAAGGAGAATGAGATGCGTGAGGTAGAAAATCGTTTTAAGCAAACACTCAACAAAACCAAAGCTATAGAAGAGCGCTTAGGTATACAATTGACCTTCCCTTCTCTCTATCATATCGTAAAACAAGAAGGAGATTTCTTTTGGTTAGAAAGAAAAGTAAAAAATGGTACCGCCGATATTCTTATTTATGAGATGCCCAAAGGAAAAATTTGTTCCTCCGATAAGGATTGTACAAGTGCTATTATCCAGATGAGAGACTCCATTGGTAAGCGCTATATCCCTGGTCCTGAGGAGGGTATGTATATGATTACCAGCCCTGCCTTTGCCCCTACTTATAAGAGAATTCAAATAGGCCACTACCCAGCTATAGAAAGCAAAGGCTTATGGGAAGTGAAGGACTTCTTACTCGGCGGCCCTTTTAGCAACTACATTATAGAAGATCCCAAGCGAGACCGCTGCATTGTGATAGAGGGCTTTATCGCCGCCCCTGGCACCTCCAAGCGTGACCTCCTTTTTGAATTAGAGACTATTATCAAGTCTGTAAAGTTTTTAAACTAAGGCGTTGTAGAAGCAACTTGTAAAAGTTTCCCATTAAAATACGGATATTGGTGCAGTGCAAAATCCTTAATGTACTGCGCCATTTCTTTTGCCGTAACAGGAGCTTTATAATCAGCAAAGGCCTCCGAGAGCATCTCCGTCTGTACAGCTCCCAAAGCCAAACAATTGAAGTGCCATTGGGTTTCTTTGTATTCTTCAGCTAATAATTCTGTCAGGGCTATAAGGGCAGCCTTAGAAGAAGTGTAGGCGGAAAGTCCAGCAAACTTCATAGCGCCCTGTACCCCGCCCATACTGCTAATGGTAACTATATGTGCCTGGGCTTGGAGCAAAGGAAGCAAACACTGTATAAGCCTAAAGACGCCCAAGACATTCACCTCATACACCGCTTGTAGGTTTTTGGCAGAAATGGCCGCAAAAGGGGCATTGATGAGCTTGCCTGCATTGCTCACCACTATATCAAGACGTATGTTTTCCCTCTGCAAATAGGCTACCAGTTGTTGTAGGTCTGCCTCTTGGGTAATATCAAAGGGGATATAGGTAGTCCTCCCCTCTTTATACATTTTAGGATAGCTGCGAGAGAGGGCAAGCACGTTATGGCCTTCTGCTTCAAAGGCTTTGACAAGGGCTGCCCCTATCCCTCTGCTGGTTCCTGTAATCAAAACGGTCTTCATAGCTTTATTCTCTAACAGCTGTAACGTCAGCTTCTTTTACTTTGCGAATTACAGGATAGTTGGTAGTGGTGTATTGCTTATATTCCGCCCCCTTGAGGATACAATCCATGATACGGTGCATATATTCATCTATAGAAGGGTTGGTAGTGTTGAACAGAAATGCAAAAACTACTTCCTCCTTTGGATAGACATAGAACCATGCATATCCGCCTATACCATTACCTATATGGCCGTAGTAGGTACGTCCTTGCCAATCGGGTGCCGACTGCCAACCTATACCATAGCCTGTATAATCTCCATTATTAAGCCTTTGAGAGGTAAGCATCTGCTCTTGGTATTCGGGCTTTAGAAAGGCCTTACCTAGTACCGCCTGCCCTATCAGATTCACATCATAGGCTGTGGAGAGAAACCCTCCCCCTCCGAGCTTGAAGAAGTTATTGACCTCGCTGGTTCTTTTGAATTGCTTCTTCTTATCTGTCATATAGGGAATAGTCTGGTTGGGAGAAAGCCCTCCCATATCCGGAAAGGTATGATACATACCCAAGGGTTCCAATACATTGTGGGTTACATACCACTCAAAGGGCTCCTTTTTAGCCTCTTGCATAGCCAAAGAAATCAAGTTAAAATCATAACTATTGTAGAAATACTTCGTACCTGGCTCAAAGAGCAAGGGATCTTGGTCAAATACACTGATGCCTTCCTTGATACTCATAAAGCGGTTGAGCAATACCTCTTTGCCCTTGTAGGCACGTATGCCTGCCAAGTGGCCGGCCAACTGCTTCACGGTGAAGTCATAGGCTTTCTTAGGGAAATAAGGCACATAGTCATAGAGTGAGCAATCCCAGTCTATCCAGCCTTGCTCCTGCATCTTGGTAAGAGAAAGCCCTGTGAGTGTCTTGGAGACACTGGCAATCCTATAGAGGGTCTCTCTGGTATTGACAGGTGTTTTTTGCTCTATATCGGCATAGCCATAACCACGCTCCCATATAGGAAAACCACGCTTGGTCACACAGACAGCGATACTAGGGCTATAGTGCTCCTGAAGTAAGTAGTTGATCACCAATTCGGATTGCTGTATAGCTTTCTCTAGTGAGGTGATTTTGGATACATCTTCTGCAAAAATCTGTTTTTTGGTAATAGGTTGGGCAAATAGTTGCTGAAAAAATGTAAAAATAGACATCATTAAGGCGATTTTTATTTTCATAGCGCTTTTTTCCTCAAAAAAACGCTCCAAAGAGAACTCTTTAAAGCGTTAAATTAAAATCTAAATATTTAAAATTATGTTTACTTCACCAAATCGTTAAGTACTGATACTGCTTCCTCTACATACACGTCCTTTTGAAGGCTTTCATGCCAACGATCACGACGAATTTTTACATCTTCATTGGTTTTGGCTTTCTCTTCTTCGGCAGGGAGAGAGGCAAATTGTAAAGCTGATTTGTACTCAGTTAGCTCCTTAAACTTCTTAATCATGGCCTCACTCTCATCTACTTGTTTCTTATAGGCGTTGTATTCGAGCGAATAGGTATTTTCATCTTTTTGCTTTTGTACCCAGCGGGCATTCTCGTCTATGAGCTTGAATAGCGGGCTAACCTCTATACGCTTTTTGCTATTAGCTATAGCGGTAGCAAAGTTTTGGTTTTGCTTCCATGGCGTGAAAGCTACCTTGTGTATCTCGTCCCATGGCAGTGGGTTTTCTAGTTCTCGTTCCCCTACCTTGATATATTGATAACGGTCAGGAATCACTATATCACTATTTACCCCCTTAAGCTGGGTAGAACCACCATTGATACGGTAGAACTTCTGTCGGGTGAGCTTCACCGCTCCCATATCACCCAAAAGGTTATTGCGCACCTCACGGTTTAGGTCTATAAGCTCCTGTACAGTTCCTTTGCCAAAAGACTGCTTGCTACCAAGGATAATTGCTCGACCATAGTCCTGCATAGCAGCGGCTAAAATCTCAGAGGCTGAAGCCGATAGTTCATTGATAAGTATAATAAGAGGCTTGTCCCATTGTACAATCCCATCACTATCTTCCAATACTTGCATACTGTTGTTGGCACTGCGCACCTGTACGATAGGCCCTTCCTTGATAAAGAGACCACCTATCTCTACTACTTTGGAGAGTGACCCCCCACCGTTGTTACGCAAATCCAAGATGATACCTTCTGCATTGGCCTTCTTGAGCTTTTCTATCTCCAAGGCCATATCGGAAGCCGAGTTGCGCTCACGAGAGTTATTGAAATTGATATAGAACGAAGGCAAGTTAATCACTCCATAAGTATGTTGGCCGTCCTTAACAAGAGCTGATTTAGCAAAGGTTTCTTCTATCTCTACTACATCGCGCTTGATAGGTACCACCTGTATGCTACCATCCATACGCTTTACAGTAAGGCGTACCTCTGTTCCTTTCTTTCCCTTGATGAGCTTTACAGCATCCTCCAATCGCATCCCGATGACATCCACAGGATCATCACTTCCTTGTCCTACCTTAAGGATCAAATCACCTACTTCCAAGAGCTTGCCTTTCCATACAGGCCCTCCCATGATAATATCGGAGATACGTATCCCATCGGATTTCTTTTGAAGTACAGCACCGATCCCCTCGAATTTGCCTGAGATATCGCGGTCAAAACGTTCCTTTATGTCTGGGGCCATATAGCTCGAATGTGGGTCGGTAGCCTCCATATAGCTATTGAGGTAGATACCAAACCAATCGTCCTGAGTAAGGTCTTTATAAGAAAGAAACATCTCCTCAAAGGACTTCTGGGTTGCCTCCAATGCTTCCTTTTTAAGGGTTTCACTATCCTTGACTACATATTTGGCATCCTTTTCTTTTTTATCCTGCTCTTCTTTCTCTTTGATAAGTATATTGGAGAGTATAGAATACTTAATCAGTTTGCGCCAACGTTCTCTAAGGGCTTTTTTATCCTTGGTATAGGGAATTTTCTCATAGTCTAAGTCTATCGTCTCATCCTTGGAAAACTCATAAGGCTGTTTAAGAAGTTCTTCAGCGAGCTTATTGGCCTCCTCTATCCTTTCCTTCAGGCGGGTATAGGTAAGGGTAAAGAAAGAGATGTCCTTATTCTTAAGGTCATCGTCTAGTTTTGTTTCACTTTTCTTAAACTCATTGATATCCGATTGAACAAAATAGCGCTTCTGTGGGTCTAAGTACTGCAAATACGCCTTATAGACACGCTTAGAATAAGCATCGTCCAAGGTTCTTTGGCTAAAGTGTCCTCTTGAGATGAGGTATTCAATCACATCCATTAGGTAACGTTCTCTATCTCCCTCACCTGTAAGTTCCACTTTTTTACCTGTAAAACTACAAGAAGCAAAGGAGATGAGTCCTAAGAAGAAAAGAATAAAAATATTTTTTTTCATTGGTTGATTTAATAATCGGCAAAGGTACTACTTTATTGTGAGAATAAAATGTTTTTTATATTCTTTAACGATTCAATCTTCAGTCTTCAGTGGTTAGTGGTTAGTGGTTAGAAATTAGTAATGCGAATCAATAGTTAAAAATATCTGTATAATCTAATTCGTTAAGACGCAATAAATTGCGTCTCTACGGATAACTACGCTCATCAGGAGTTGTCTTAGCCAGCGTTAGGGTAGAGACGCAATTTATTGCGTCTTAGAAAGTTAGCAAATAATATTTTAACTATTGATTCGAATTAGTAGTTAGAGAACTGACAACTGACTGCTGACTGCTGACTACCGAATCTTACAAACGGGTATCGGCTGCATTTTATGTTGGTTAGCCTTATTCAGTCGCTTAAAGATGGAGAGCACTTGTGCTTGGCGAGGGGTGAGACCTTCCTCCTTGTGGCCTTCCTCTACAAAGGTCATTGCCCATTCCAGTTCGGGATAAGAAGCCCCCAGCTGGTCTTCATCGGTACGATCGTCACCAAAAAGGCCGTCGGTAGGGGGCGCCTGACGTATCTCAGGGATAATCTCCAAGTAGTCGGCCAGCTCATACACCTCACTCTTCATAAGGTCAGCTATGGGGCTGACATCTACCCCACCATCACCATATTTGGTAAAGAAGCCTACTCCAAAATCCTCTATCTTGTTGCCCGTACCCACTACCATATAACCATATAAGCCCGCAAAGTAGTAGAGCGTGGTCATTCTAAGGCGAGAACGTGTATTGGCCAATGCCAAAGTGTTATCCGTCTGAGCTGGAGGGATTTGCCCTACAAAGGTATCAAACACAGGGGTGAGATCCACCTCTAAGCTGCTTACATTGGGATAGCGCTCTTTAAGAAAATCTATATGAGCGCGTCCTCGGCTCACTTGGTTCGGGGCTTGGTGTATAGGCATTTCCAAGCACAATACAGGCTTACCCGTTTGGGCACATAGAGTGGAGACCACAGCGGAGTCTATCCCCCCAGAGATTCCTATAACCATGCCCTTGATACCTGTTTGCTGGAGGTAGTCCTGTAGCCACTCCACTATATGCTGTGTTACAGCTTGTGTATTCATAACAATAGAATTAAAGCACAAAAATAAGAATTATTATCAAATCTTACAAGCAAATAATCTTATTTTCGAGTGATAACGACCGCTTGTGTAGGCGTTACCCCATTGATCTTATCCCCTATTCCATAGAAAGTATAAGCAAATGGCTGTGCTCCTACGCATTCTTTGATAAAAGACTGAAATTCTTTGTCCGTCCATTCAAAATGGTGATCCTCATGTCGTCTGCTTTCCTCCCCTTCTTCAAAGTAATAGGAGTTAAAACGGCTATCAGGCGTGGTGATGACAAGCTTATGGAAGTTCAGCGATAAGCACTTCTTAACCAAAGCAGCTGCTTGGGCAGGGGTATTGTGTTCTATAACCTCTGTGAGTATGATATTTACAGGCTCTTTGTACTGAAAATCGTCCCATGAGGTAAAGAAATAGAGGTTATCGGCTTCCATACGTTCCTTGAGAATGGTCACATGAGCTGCTACTTCTGGATCGGTATCTGTAGCAAAATAAGGGTATTGATAGTTGTAGTTCCTTCGCATAAAACGACGGTAGTACTTCAGCTCTCCACAACCGATGTCCAAGATAGGGTAATCCATACCCAGCTCATTGACAATAAAGTTCATACGGCTTCCGTGGGTATCGGCAAACTGGAAATCTATATCCATACCACGCTGCTTGAAATAGGCTTCAAATAGGGGCTTGATCTCGGCAAATTGGCGTTCGCTCTTTATCGCCCTTTTGATAAAGAGATAGAACACAAAATAAGGCACCTGTTCTATATTGGTTAGAATACGTGCATATTTCTGGGCAAAATGGTCATCTATATAGGTATATTCCCCATAGGTATTGGTAATATGAGTAGCCACCGCTACAAAACTCAAAAGGTTCATAGCCTCAAATACGTTCTTGCCTTCTATTGTTAGCGAAAGGTTGTTCCCTATTAGGGGTGTTGCATGTATATTCTTGAAATAACGCTCCAATAGAAAATGCCCTTGAGCATACCAATTAGAGTTGGCATATAGGTTCTTAACCTCTATCCTACAAGGGTAGGTGTCCACTTCACCGCGGGACTTACCTAACCACTTGATTTCCTGCTGCAAGTAGGTTTGCCGCTCTTGTAGGAGTTCTTTGAAAAACTCATTACAGATATGTAGCACCACCAAGGGGGTGCTATAGCTTTGAAAATCAATCTGGTTACTTTCCTCTGGCAAATAGCTATAGCGGGTATCTTGGAAAAGCACATCGTACTGATGAGCGGAAACGGCATTACCCACAAGCTGCCCATTGCGCAGAGCCTTGGCATAGATCCCAAAGTCGGTATGTGGGTTCTTATTGAGCAAGTCTAAAAGCTGGGGATTTTCAGAGTGTATTTGTAAAATCATAGGACAATTATTTCTGTTTTGCTTTGCAAAGGTACTTATTAATTGCGCAATGTTTTTGCGTGATGAAAAATTTTATCGTTTTTTTCACAATAGCGCTTGTGGGTACAAAAAATTGTTGTATCTTTGCCCCCGTAAACGAAAGGAGGTGTTATTACTATGCTTATTATACCAGTAAAAGAAGGAGAAAATATAGACAGAGCCCTTAAGCGCTACAAAAGAAAATTTGACCGCGTAGGGATTGTAAAGGAGCTTCGTGCACGTCAGCACTTCAGTAAGCCCTCTGTGCTTCGCCGTAATGTAATCCAAAGAGCGGAGTTCATCCAACGTCTAAGAGATGCAGAAGAAATATAATATTCTTCCTCTAAAAGAAAAGTCCCTGTTTTGCAGGGATTTTTTCGTATAATTTGAACTGATATGAAAAATATTTTATACTTATTGTTAGTGCTCTTCCTTGCAGGCTGCGAGAACGACGACATCTGTGCCGATGAGGTGCTCACCCCACGCCTTATCATTCGGGTGCATGACAAGACTACCCCACGCCGTACCAAAACCGTCAATAATCTTCTGGTCATGGGCAAAGACCGCCACCAAATCATTCAGCCCATCGCCACTACTGATTCCCTTGTATTGCCCCTGAAACTAACCTCTGGTGAGACTTCCTTCCTCTTGGCCAAGGACGCGGTCATTGATAGCACGGGCGTCTTAGTCAGTGGAAGCGTAAGCGAACTGAAGATCACAGCTACTCCCTCTCAAGAGTTCCTCAGTAAGGGGTGTGGCTATAGGGTTACCTATAATGACCTCTCCGCTACTTTCTCCTCCGTAGATGGCTATACCTCTTGGGTGGAGCGTGTACATGTACTTTTTAGAAAATTAGACAATGAAAAGAAAGCCAGTATTCATATTTTTTATTAGCCTGCTGCTCTCTATCTGTGGCTTTGCGCAAGAGCAAAAGCCTCAAGAGAAAGCCGCCCCAACTCCTACTCAAGCCAGCCAAAAACACTACCAGCACTATGGCTTGCGTATAGGGGCTGATATCTCCAAACTCGTACGTACCTTTACCGATAAGAACTATGAAGGACTGGAACTAGTGGGTGACTACCGCTTGAATGATCGCTATTATATAGCTGGAGAAATAGGCAAGGAATACAAGAATAGCACCACCAACTACTTTGATTTTGCTACCCGTGGCGAATATATCAAATTGGGATTTGATTATAATTCCTATACCAACTGGTATGGAATGGAGAATATGATCTACTTCGGGGCACGCTATGGCTTTTCTTCTTTTAGTCAAGAGGTATCCCGCTATAACCTGCATACCCTATACAATATCTATTGGAATGAATCGCTCAGTGGCAGCCAAAGCGACCTGCTGACTACCTACCACGGACGTACTGCCCACTGGTTAGAGGGTATTTTAGGAATCAAAGTAGAACTCTTCAAACACTTCTATGCAGGGGCTTCTGTGCGCTTTAGCCTACTGCTCTACAACAAGAAAAGCGACCAATTCCCCAACTTCTGGATTCCAGGGATACAACGTGTATGGGAAGGTAGCTCCTTTGGTATCAACTACAACTACACCCTAACCTATATGATTCCACTCTTTAAAAAGTGACTAACGACTAGTGACTAGTGACAAATAGTTCATTAGTCACTTGTCACTTGTTACTTGTTACTTGTCACTTGTCACTTGTCATTGATCTATTTCCTTCATGGAAAAGCAAGTCCAATATGCTAAGATTGGGGATAAAACCATGTTTATCTGAGAATATCTGATAATAAGGCGCTTGATTTACCTCATAGGACGCTTTGGCATTGGTCAAATAGCGATAGTCTGTCACCCCTTCGTAAGTAGGCTGATAAGTGGTAGTTTGCTCCCAACTCACCTCTATATGGAGGCAATCCAGTACCGCCTCTATAGTACGGAGGTTTAAGTCCAAAAGGAATGTGTGCTTTTGGGTAAATATAGGGAGGATCTTATCTTCATAGTACTCAAAGTAAGGAGAGGTGCGATAAGCCGTCTGTAGGGTCTTCCAGTGGAGTTTCTGCCAAGCCACTTGGTTATCCACCCGCACGTCCTTATAGAGCTGACGACCTGTCTCGCCACCTGTATGTAGGATAGGCACCGTGAGTATCTGCTTGCCATTAGCCCCATAGATATAGGTGCGATTGCGGTAGGTCTGCTTCTGGTAGTTGTCCGATACCTCCAAGAGGCAAGGCTCCTTTACCAAAAGCGAAAAAGAGGCAATCGTCGGGAAATAAGTAGGGTGTAATAATGCCTTCATTATGATTTCTTTACCTTTGCTTTTCCTTTATATTTCTTCTTATAGACCTCGTAACCAATATAGCCAAGTACTCCTAAGCCCAATACCCAATAGAAGTAAGAAACAGGCTCTCCTTCCCCATTGACGGTAGTAAAGAGACGGCTCCAGCGAATCTTGTCAAGCCCTGATGCATTGCTATCCCAGCTCATCCATACCAATACAGGTTTGCCCACCACATGGTCAAAAGGCACAAAGCCCCAGTAGCGGCTGTCCTCGGAGTTATGGCGGTTATCCCCCATCATCCAATAGTAATCTTGACGGAAAGTATAGGAAGTGGCTTTTTGTCCATTGATAAGGATATCATTACCTTGTGTTTGTAGCGTATTCCCTTCGTATTCAGCTATGATACGTTGGTATAGAGGAAGGTTTTCTTGGGTAAGCTGTACAGTTTTGCCTTCCGCTGGGATTTCCACTGGACCAAAATTATCCTCACTCCATGCAAAACGCTCGTTATGTGGGAAAATAGCCTTGTTATACTGCTTCAGTGCTACTATTTTGGTTACTTTCTCTATATGTGGGAGTTGTCCTATCTTCTGAGCTACCTCCTCCGTTGCTGATTGTACCACAAATTGGTTATCCGCACTAAACCCAGAGGCATCGGTAATGGCAAAGTTCTGGAATAAGAAGACGGGCAATAGCTGTTCAGGGGTGTATTGGCTACCATAAAGGCTTACCAAATAGCTCCTAAACTCAGCATCGGTATCTACTGTATAGGAGGTTTGCAACTTAGCTCTTACGGGATAAACCTCCTTCTTGCCATTGATATAGACATCTCCATCGCGTATCTCAAAGGTATCACCTGCCACAGCCACGGCTCTTTTCACATAGTGGGATTTCTTATCCACTGGCTTATAAGCATGGATTCCTGAAGGATCACGGAAGAAACGTACTGTATCGGTAGGCCAGTTGAAGACCACTATATCATTGCGCTTGATCTTCTGCAAGGCGGGCAAGCGCAAATAAGGCAACTGAAGCTTAGAGCAGTAAGACTTCACCCCTGCCAAAGGAATGGTATCATGCACCATAGGAGCTGCCATAGGCGTCATAGGCAAGCGTGCCCCATAGTGGAACTTGCTTACAAAAAGGAAATCCCCTACCAAAAGGGTCTTTTCGAGCGAAGAGGTCGGTATGGTATAAGGTTGAATAAAATACGCATGTATGGTAGAGGCCGCCACCACTGCATAGATGATTCCACTAAGCCAAGAGGGCACATTGTCAGCTATGACCGCCTCACTCTTACCTATATATTGGGTTTTAGGCTGATACATCACATAGGCTATGAAAAGTCCTAAAGTAACTACTGCCAGAAGGGTATAGCGTTTTTGGCGATAGCCAAATACATGTAGCCATTCATAGGCCAAGACAATGGCCATAATATTGCCTATCACTGGTAGGTAAACCAAGAAAATCCACCACCAAGGACGCTCAATAATCTTCAGTAGAATCAGCATATTCCATACAGGAACAAAGGCTTGCCACCCTTTGTAGCCTGCCTTCTGATAACCCTTCCATAAAAAAAGTCCTTGCAGGAGTTGAACTCCTAAAAACACTATAAGATAAGTCAACATACAATATTTGTTTTTAGCGCACAAAGATAGTATTATTTATGCTCTTACGCAAAAAAACTACTTAGAAATTTTCCAAGTAGTTTTTTGCTTAAATTAAATTGCTATGAGTTATTAAGCGGTTTTCTCTCTCAATTTCTTCTCTAAAGCAATAGCTTTAGGGAATAACACATTGTTTTCCAAGTGGATATGACGATGTAAGTCATTCTCAAACTCTTCTAGCATAGCCAAAGTAACTCTGTAGGTGTTGCATGCATCGGCAGGAGGGGTATAGCCGTCGGTAAGGGCAGCAATCTTAGCAAAGCGGTCTCCCTCTATGGTGTGGTCATGCTTCATCATCTCAATAGGGTTCTCCACGGTACCGAAGTGAGTGGGTTCAAGTGGTTCGCCTGTTTGTGAAGCCTTTACGAGCTTTTCTATAAAGGGGAACAATACGCGTTCTTCTTTTTGGAAATGCTCTGCTAAGTCATGAGCGCTTTCGTTAAAGAGTTGGTTTACTTCAAAGAGTTCAGGGTGTCTGTCACCATGTACCTTGCATAGCTTATCCAAAAACTGGATCAAAGTAGGGGTTTTCTCCCTTACATATTCGTGATGTATTTTCACAATATAGTTAGCCAATAAGTCCAAAGGCCAGCTACTTACATCTACCGCATCACCTTTGCCTGAAGGAAGGGAAGAAAGCTCTTCAATAAGTTCTTTCTTAGTTACATCCTTCTTTTCGCAGGCTTCATCTATAGTTCTACCTCCGCGGCAGCAGAAGTCTATTCCGTGTTTTTTAAAGATAGCAGCAGTACGAAAGTCATCTGCTACAATCTCTCCAATTGTTTTATTAGTAAAATCCATTATTTAATTTTTTTCTGAGTGCAAAGATATAAATTATTTTCGAACAATCATGCTAAAAAATATTTAAAAGTCTTTTTTTAACTTTTCTCACACTTTTATAAAATATAATCAGCTAAAAAACAATAATATATAAATAGTATACTATTACAAATTAACTAATAATAACACATTTATCTCCTCTTTGAAATAAAATAAACACGAACAAGAGCAGAAGTCAGTGGACAGGGGGGAGAAAGTAAAAAGTAAAAAATAAAAAGTAAAAGGTCTGAGTAGTACTCTTACCTTTTACTTTTTACTTTATCAAGTACCATTATTAGTCACTTGTCACTATTGACTTGTCATTTGTCACTTATTAAAGACTTTGTCAATAGCCTCTTGGTGACGAGCTTTATGGCGCTTAGGACTACCTGGGGCTGGAGCGGAGTAGGCATTCATAGCCGCCAATCTCCATGGCACTAAGTCAAAGTTCATAAGCATATAGCCATAAGCACCCATGTTCTTAGGATCTTCTTGTGCCCATACATAGTCAGTTACTTTAGGATAACGAGCTATTACTTCTTTGAGTTGTTCTACAGGAAGCGGGAAGAGCTGCTCGATACGTACTAGAGCTACATCTTTTCTATCTAATTTCTCACGTTCTGCAAGCAAATCGTAATAGAAACGTCCTGAACAGAATACAAGGGTAGTTACCTCTTCTGGATTTACATGAGTGTCATCCAAAACTTCTTGGAAATGACCACTAACCAATTCATCCACAGAAGAAATCACCAAGGGGTGACGAAGCAAGCTCTTAGGAGAAAGGGCAATCAGTGGCTTTCTAAAAGGTGCCTTGAGCTGGCGACGTAGCAAGTGGTATATGTTGGCTGGTGTAGTACAGTTGGTTACATACATATTCTGGGTAGCACATAGCTGTAAGTAGCGTTCCAAGCGAGCAGAGGAGTGCTCGGCTCCTTGTCCTTCATATCCGTGAGGCAAGAGCATCACCAATCCACTCTGGTTCTTCCACTTATCTTCGCCACAACAGATATATTGATCCATCATGATCTGCCCTCCATTGGCAAAATCACCAAATTGTGCTTCCCAAATGGTCAAGGTATTAGGTGCTGTAAGAGAATAGCCGTACTCAAATCCCAATACACCATATTCGGAAAGTAAGGAGTTATATACATGGAGCTTGCCTCCTCCCTGTGCAGTAATATAAGTAAGTGGTAGGATTTCCTCTTCGGTCTCTTCTGCCTTTACTACCGCATGACGATGAGAGAAAGTACCACGACCTACATCTTCCCCAGAGAGGCGTACATTATACCCCTCGGAAAGGAGAGTAGCAAAAGCCAAGTGCTCGGCCAATCCCCAATCTACTTTCTGTTGTTCAAAATAGATGCTTTGGCGATCCTTGATAATCTTAGAAATCTTATTGATAAACTTCTTATCCTCTGGTAGTGCAGTAATTAGCGCTGCTAATTCGTCCAATTTGTTTTTATCAAAAGAGGTATCTACCCTTTGAAGCATCTCTTGAGCAGAGGCAATATGGTCAAAGCCTTGCCACTCGTTCTGCATAATTGGCTGAATAATAGTCAGTTCCTTCTTACGTGATGCTTCCAATTCTCCGTCCAAGTAGTTGCGGTATTGTTCTTCGTAGGCCTCTATTTCCTTGGCAGTAACAACCCCTTCTTGGACGAGCTTCTCGGTATAGATAACTGTAGGGTTGTGGTGACTTCCTATAAGTTTGTACAATACAGGTTGGGTAAAGCGTGGTTCGTCCCCCTCATTATGACCATATTTGCGGTAACCTACCAAATCCAAGAATACATCATGACCGAAAGCCATACGATATTCTAAGGCTAAAAGTACTGCATGTACCACTGCCTCAGTATCATCGGAATTAACATGTATAATAGGTGCTTGGAAGCCTTTGGCTATATCAGTACAATAAGTAGTAGAACGAGAGTCAAAAGGATTGGTAGTAAAACCTATTTGGTTGTTAATCACTATATGAATAGTTCCTGCTGTCCTATAACCACGTAGGCGCTCCATTTGCATCACCTCATATACAATACCTTGTCCTGCCACGGCTGCATCCCCATGCATTACAATAGGCAATACTTGAGATGGATTTTGGGCATAGTGGTTATCCTGCTTAGCGCGAGTAATTCCTTGTAAAACAGCACTCACGGTTTCCAAGTGAGAAGGGTTAGGCGCCAAGTTAAGCAATACTTCCTGCCCTTTGGCTGTTTTGCGCAAGGTAGTAAGTCCCAAGTGATACTTCACATCTCCGTCAAACTCAGGATTAGGGTAATCCTTACCGTCAAACTCGGAGAAAACATCCTGAAGGTTCTTACCCAAGATATTCACCAGTACATTAAGACGACCACGGTGTGCCATACCTATTACGACCTCCTTGACGCCTTTGCGGTCTGCCGCTGTTTCTATCAGGGCATCCAAAGCAGGGATTAAGGCCTCATTCCCCTCCAAGGAGAAACGTTTTTGGCCTACATATTTATTATGGAAAAAGTTCTCTAAAGCAGTAGATTCTGCTAATTTCTGTAAGATACGTACTTTTTCTTCCTTAGAGAAAGTAGCCGTATAGTCGCCCGTATATATTTTTTCTTGGAACCATTTTTTAGCCTCTGCATTGTCTAGATGCTCAAACTCTATACCTACATTCTTGGTAAAGGTATCCTCTAATTTTTTAAGAATAACAGAAAGTGGAGAAGCTGGTAAGTACAACTCCTTGGCTGCCTCAAAGACTGTAGAAAGGTCTGACTGAGAAAGACCAAATTTCTCTAAAGGGAAAGCCACCTGAGCATTGCGTACCCTAAGGGGATCTATCTGAGCCAAGAGGTGTCCTTGTTGTTGGTAGGCCTTAATAAGGTTCAACACTCTCAATTCTTTCTCTACCTTATCCGATACAGGCACAGAAACCACTTGGGGGGTAGCCACCTGAGGAGCTGGCTCAGAAGAGAGGGTTACTTCCTCAAAGAAATCCTCCCCATAGCTCTCACGAGCAAAATCAAATCCTTGGAAAAACGCACGCCAACTGGCCTCTACCGAGTCGGGATTCTCCAAATACTGGTCATACAAATCTGCAAAAAACTGAGTGTTTGCAGCATTAAGAAAAGAATATTTATCCATAAAGAATATCAATTTTATGATGAAAATTTCTATCGTTGATATTATGGACAAAGATACAAAAAAATAATGAGAAAACCAGTATTTTTCATTAGTTTTTTTTCTCTGGCAAGTAGCGAGTGACGAGTGACTAACGACTAGTGATTAGTGATTAGTGATTAGTAGTTAGTGGTTAGTGGTTAGCATATGCTGGCGCGAGCTTGCAGCTCGTGTCATCCGAAGATTGTATAGTCCGATTTGTTAAAACGCAATAAATTTCATCTCTATGGAAGACTACGCTCATCCTTCACTTTTCACTTTTCACTTTTCACTTTTAACTCTTCACTTTTCACTCTTCACTTTTCACTTTTCACTTTTCACTTTTCACTCTTCACTTTTCACTCTTCACTTTTCACTCTTCACTCTTCACTTTTCACTTTTCACTCTTCACTTTTCACTTTTCACTTTTCACTTTTCACTTCCTTTGCGTGCTTGAATCGATTATGTGTCCATAGGTAATACTCTGGAGCACGGCGTATCTGGGCTTCAAGTAGTTGGGTAAAAGTATCGGTGATTTCATGAGCTATAGTATCGGCAGGGGCTTCGGTGATAGGAACGAAAGTTGCTACATAATACCCTCTGCGCTTTTTCTGTATATCACAGAATACCACGGGGATATTGAACTGCTTGGCAATACGCTCAGCTCCTGTAAATACAGGTACTTCCACTCCCATAAAGGTACGCCAATAAGCCTTGGTTGGCGAGGGTGACTGGTCACTAGCTAGACCATAAGCACAGCGTACTCCCTCATGCTGTAAGCGGCGAATTTCCTCTATAGCTTTGTAGCGGGAGATAAGATAGCTGTGGAACTTCTCCCTAAGCCTACGTACAAAACGATCAAAATACTTATTGGTAATAGGTGTATAGAGCGCATAGGAAGTATGAGGAATCTGAGCGGCCAAGGAAAGCAGCCATTCATAGCTGTTGTAGTGTCCACACATGATGATGACACTCTGTCCCTTATGGTAATAGTCCTCCAACAGCTCCTTGTTGGTATAGGTCATACGCTCTTGCATTTGCGCCTGAGAGAGTCCCATGGTTCTTACCATTTCCAAGAAAATATCACAGAAATGATGATAGAAAGCCGCCTCTATCTGCTTGATTTCAGCAAGAGGTTTTTCAGGGAAGGCCAAGCAAAGGTTACGCCTTACCACCTTTTTGCGATAGCCTATCAGTCTATAAATAAGAAAGCATATCCCATCCGATAGCCCATAGAGCAACCTATCGGGTAGGTGTGCTATAAGCCATAGGAAGGGATAAGCTACATAAAATACAAGGCCTTGCATGGGCTATATTTCTCGGTTGACATCCCACTGTTCGAGGTACTTGGCTACTCGCTGTACAAACATGCCTCCGAGTGCTCCATTGACCACTCTATGGTCAAAACTGTGGGAGAGCATAAGCTTATAACGAATCGCAATCACATCACCTTCGGGTGTTTCTACCACCGCAGGCACCTTCTGTATGGCACCGATGGCCAAGATACCCACTTGAGGTTGGTTGAGAATAGGCGTACCAAAGAGATTGCCAAAAGCCCCTATATTGGTTACTGTGTAAGTACCCTCTTTTACCTCATCAGGTTTAAGCTTATTCTCACGAGCACGCTTGGCCAAGTCATTCACATTCTTGGCTAGGCCTACCAAACTAAGTTGATCTGCGTTCTTAATCACAGGGACAATAAGGTCTCCGTTAGGCAAAGCGGTAGCCATACCTATATTGATTTGTTTCTTCTTGAAGATACGTTCACCGTCGGTAGAGATGTTCATCAGAGGGAAATCACGCAAGGCTTTAGCCACTGCCTCAATAAAGATAGGGGTAAAGGTGAGTTTCTCTCCTTCACGAGATTCGAAAGCCTTTTTGTGCTTATTACGCCAGTTCCAAATACGGGTAACATCTACCTCTATGAAGCTGGTAGCATGGGCAGATACGCGCTTGCTCTCTATCATATAGTTAGCGATGAGCTTGCCCATACGGGTCATCTCAATCACCTCTACATTCTTATCCACTGGCGAAGGAGTATAGGTAGTGCTTGCCACCACTGGTTTTTCCTCTGGCTTGTCCTGAGGCACTTCCAAGGTGATGGGTGTAGGTTCTATAGTAATAGGTTGCGGTTGTTTTTCAGGTGTTTCTTCAGTCACTGGTTTTTCAGCCACAGGAGTTTCTTTAGGGTGTGTTGCCTCAAAGTTTTTGATAAAGTCAGAGATATCAGGATATTTCACTTCCTGTACTTCTGTCTTTTCTTGCTGTGCTGCTGGCGCAGGGGCTTCTTCTTGCGCTACTACTGGCGCAGGAACTTCTTCTTGCGCTACTACTGGCGCAGGAACTTCTTCTTGCGCTACTACTGGCGCAGGAACTTCTTCTTGTGCTACTACTGGCGCAGGCGCTTCTTCTTGTGCTACTACTGGCGCAGGTGCTTCTTGCTGTGCTACTACTGGCGTAGGGGCTTCTTCTTGCGCTACTACTGGTGCAGGAGTTGGCTCTTGGGAGTCTTTTTTAGCTGCTTCTTTCTGTTGCATAAGGAGTTCTATGGCAGAAAGTCCATCAGCAGGCTGTGATTCAACCGCTACTGGAGCTGGCTGAGATTCAACCACTGGAGCAGACTGTGACTCGGCTACTGGAGCAGGCTGAGATTCAGCTACAGCAGCCACTGAGAAAGGAGATCCTCCGAGTTTGTTATCTATAAGTGCTACATCGGTAATCTGAGTAGTTAGCTCGGTTGTCGTAGGCAAGGCCAAAGAGGTTGCTTCTGTTGTAGCAACGGTTGGCTCAGATACAGGTGTAGGTGCAGATGCTGTTGGTGTAGGTGTAGAGGCAACTACTGACACAGGAGTAGTAGCCGTTTTATTTCTTCTTTCCAAATAGCGCAATAGGTCATGCTTAGTTACGCGGCCATCTATGCCTGAGCCTTCAATAGCAGCCAACTCGTCCATAGAGATATTTTCCTCCTTGGCAATGGTCTTTACCAGCGGAGAATAGAATGGTTCGTTTGTTTCCTCTTGGGAAGTTTCAGGCAGTACCACTGGCGTTTGTGGTACATAAGGCACCTGAGCGGCAACGGTTTCCTCCTCTTGAGGGAGCACTGGTTCCTTTTCTGTAGGGGGTGCTAGTACCTCTTCTGTAGGGGTTGCTGGCACCTCTTGGATAGGAGGTACAATGGGTGCTGCCACCTCTTCTGTAGGGAGTGCTGGTACCTCTTGGATAGGAGGTACAGCAGGTGCTGCCACTGTAGGTTGTGGGGGGAGTTCCAACTCTATAGGTTGTGAAGGTATCTCTTCTATAGGGAGGATAGGTTGTGGTGTTTCACTGAGGAGTTCTACTTGGATTTCGTCCTCCTGCTCTGTCTCTATAATAGCCATGACTTGGCCTACCTTCACCACTGATTTTACTGGGGTCAAGATTTCCTTAATTACTCCCGATACTTCACTGGGAATCTCGGAATCCACCTTATCAGTAGCTACCTCTACCAAGATATCATCTACTTTAATGGTATCTCCTACGTTTTTGAGCCAAGAAGAGACTATTGCCTCCTCTACACTTTCTCCCATTTGAGGTAATTTCAGTTCGTATCTTGCCATTTTTTTAATTGTTATTGGTTATTGATTAGTTGTTAGTGATTAGTGATTAGTAGCTAGTGATTAGTGATTAGTGATTAGTAACTAGCTGCTGACTTCTGACTTCTGACTACTAACAACTGACTACTGTCTTCTGACCTCTGACTACTAACAACTGACTATTGTACTTGAAACGGTATGCGATGGAGGATACTTCTTCCGAGGGTTACCTCATCGGTATATTCCAGTTCGTCTCCTACGGAGATCCCCCGCGCAATGGTAGAGGTAGTAACGTCCAATCCTTCTAATTGCCTATATATATAAAAGTTGGTCGTATCCCCTTCCATGGTATTGCTTAGCGCAAAGATAATTTCCTTGACGCCTCCTTCCTTTACTTTCTTAACTAAGGAAGCTATATTTAGCTGGTTCGGCCCTACTCCGTCTATAGGGGAAATCTTTCCCCCTAGGACATGATAGAGGCCATTATATTGTCCTGTATGTTCTATGGCCATCACATCGCGTACATCTTCCACTACACAGAGCAGCGAGGCATCACGATGAATATTGGCACAGATGTCACAAATCTCGGTATCGGATATGTTATGACAATTTTTGCAATAAGTAACCTCATTACGCAGCTTAAGTAAAGCGCTCGCCAAGTGCTCCGTCTGAGCATTGGGTTGCTTGAGCAAATGGAGTGCCAAGCGCAAGGCTGTTCGCTTACCTATGCCTGGAAGCAGTGCGATCTCATAGACCACATTTTCCAATAATTTGGAAGAAAAATCCATATAGTTTTACTCTTTTAAGAACGTAATTGAGCGCCCGTTTGCTTCTTGAAAGCCTCTACCAGAGCCGCCATTGTTTTATCTATCTGCTTGTCAGTAAGGGTCTTATTGTTGTCTTGTAATATAAAACTCATCGCATAGCTCTTCTTGCCCTTAGGCAACTTATCCCCTTGATATACGTCAAAGAGGGCTACCTTTTTGAGCAACTCTTTTTCTGTCTGCAAGGCAATGCTATGGAGTGTCTCAAAAGACACTTCACTATCCAAGAGCAAAGCTAAGTCGCGGCGTACCTCTGGATACTTAGGAATCTCTCGGTATTTCACCTCTTTGGAGAGGTTGGCCAAGAGGTGATCCCACAGAATATCGGCATAGAACACCTGTTGTTTTATATCAAAATGCTGTAATATGTTGTTTTTCACTACTCCTAAGGACGCCACAGGTGTTTGACCGATCCATAAGGTGATTCCTTCCTGATAGATAGCTTCCTGGGAAGGTGTTTCTTTGAGGTCAGTGATCCCTAAGCGGTCAAATATTGCCTTGACATAGCCCTTTAGGTAGTAGAAATTGGTCTTTTCTTGCGGTGCATTCCATGTCTCTGGGTATATATTCCCTGATAGGAAAAGACTTAGATGCTTAGGTTCGGTATAGCTCTCCCCTATCTTGTGGTAAGTCTTGCCAAACTCAAACAAAGACAAGTCCGTACGCTTGCGGTTGTTGTTGTAAGCGATGGTTTCCAGTCCTGAAAAGAGCATACTCTGTCGCATCACGGCCAAGTCTTGGCTCAGTGGATTGAGTATTTGCACTGTCTGAGCTGCACTGATATCAGCTGATAGCTCCTGGTAAGCTACCAAAGTAAGGCTGTTGTTCATCATCTCATAGAAACCTTGTCCCACCAGCTGGTTAGCAATCACATTCTGTACATTGAAGTCCTCATATCGGCTAGCGTGTGCCATGGAGGCACTCACCTTGGAGGAGAACTCTATATTGTTATAGCCATACACACGGAGGATTTCCTCTATCACGTCCACATCACGCTCTACATCCACCCTGTAGGAAGGTACGGTAAGCCCCATACCTATCTCAGTAAGGCTATTGATTTGAATATCCAAGGAGTGTAATATACTCTTAATCACATCGCGTGGAATCACCTGACCGATGAGGCTATCTATCTTCTCGTAGGTGAGGAATACCTGAAAATCCTCTTGTTTTTTAGGATACCAATCCACCACATCGGAAGAGATTTCACCTCCTGCTATCTTCTTGATCATGATAGCAGCCCTTAGCAACGCATACTTACAATCATCTATATTGATACCACGTTCAAAACGGAAAGACGCATCAGTAGAGATACCATGTCGCTTAGCTGTCTTACGTATGGCTACAGGATTGAAATAAGCACTCTCTAAGAAGATATGAGTGGTGTCCTGTCCCACCCCTGAGTTAGTGCCTCCCAATACCCCTGCCAAGCATAGGGGTTTGTCTGCATCGCAGATAACTAAGTCCTCTGCCGAGAGGCTGCGATCTACGCCGTCCAAGGTTTGGAATTTCTCTCCTTCAGCGGCATTGCGTACAATAATCTTCTTGCCAGCGATACGCAAGGCATCAAAGGCATGTAGCGGCTGTCCCAAGTCATGGAGTACATAGTTGGTAATATCCACTACATTGTTCTTAGGGGTAATGCCTATAGCTCTGAGTCTTTGCTGTAGCCAATCAGGCGAAGGCGCTACCTTGACATTGGAGATGCTCACCCCACAATAGCGAGGCGCTAACTCCTTGTTATCCACCAGTACATCTATCTTAAGCAAGCGGTTATCCACGAAGAAATCCGTTACCGAAGGGGTAATAATCTCCTTGTTGATTCCCTGTTGCAACAATCCTGCTCTAAGGTCTCGAGCTACCCCTAAGTGGCTCATGGCATCAGCACGGTTGGGGGTAAGGCCTATTTCAAAGACCGTATCGGATACCACACTGAATACCTCACTACAAGGTTTCCCTACAGGCAAAGCGCTGTCCAAGACCATGATTCCCTCGTGAGAGTTGCCCAAGCCAAGTTCGTCTTCGGCACAAATCATCCCATGACTCTCCTCTCCGCGGATTTTGCCTTTCTTAATCTTAAAGGGTTCGCCCTCTTTGTCATAAAGGGTTGTCCCGATGGTTGCCACGGCCACTTTCTGACCTTTGGCTACATTGGGCGCCCCGCATACGATAGGCAGGACGACTCCCTCTCCTACTTGAACCTTGGTAAGGCTGAGTTTGTCCGCATTGGGGTGCTTGGTACATTCGAGTACCTCGCCTACAACGACCCCTTTTAGACCTCCTTTTACACTCTCGTAAGCGGAGATACCTTCCACCTCTAGGCCTAAATCTGTAAGGAGTTCGCCTACTTTTTCTGCCGGTAAGTCTATCCTGAGAAAGTCTTTAATCCAATTATATGAGATTTTCATAAGATGATTGCTGTGTTTTGAAGTTGCAAAATTACTATATTTTATTGTAATGAGAAAATTTTTTTTGAAGAAGTTACCTTTGAGATAGGTAATAGGTTAGCGCACTGGCTTAACCACTCAAAAAAGGACACCTTTTTTCTTGGCTGGGCATGAGGTTATTTCATTTCTTGCCCTGCAAAGATACGATTTTCAAAGAATAAAGTCAATAGAAAATGAGGGGAAAATCTAACAAAAAATCACTACCTTTGCCCTTGTGGAACGCAAGATTATTCATATTGATATGGATGCTTTCTTTGCCTCGGTAGAGCAGCATGACGACCCTTGGCTCAAGGGGAAGGCGATTGCCGTGGGGGGCGAAGGAGCACGCGGAGTGGTCGCTGCCGCTAGCTATGAGGCGCGCCGTTATGGGGTGCGTAGTGCTATGGCGGGGACTACAGCGCGACAGTTGTGTCCGCAGCTTATCTTTGTCAAACCGCGCTTTGAGCGGTATCGGGAGATTTCTATGCAGATTCGCACTATTTTCTACGAATATACCGACCTAGTGGAACCGCTTTCCTTGGACGAGGCTTACCTGGATGTCACCACCAACAAGATGGATATGCCCTCGGCTACCCTTATCGCCCAGCAAATACGTGCTAAAATATTTGAGCAAACGGGACTTACCGCCTCGGCAGGTATCTCCATCAATAAGTTCATTGCTAAGATCGCCAGCGATTACAACAAGCCTAATGGCCAGAAGACGGTACCTCCGGAGGAGGTGCTGGACTTCTTAGCCCAATTGGACATCAAAAAGTTCTATGGTATAGGCAAGGTAACCGCCCAAAAGATGTACCAAAAAGGAATCTTTACAGGTGCTGACCTGCGTGCCAAGACTCTTGAGGAGTTACAGGAATATTTTGGTAACAATGGCGAATACTTCTACCAAATAGCCCGCGGCATACACCTAAGCCCTGTACAGCCTTTCCGCTTGGTCAAGTCCATCGGAGTGGAACATACTTTTGAGACAAATATCTCCAGTGAGATCTTTATGGAGGAACCTCTTAAGAAACTATGTGAGGAGGTCGCCCAGCGATTGGCTAAGAAGCAACTACTGGCCAAGACCGTTACACTCAAGCTCAAGTACAGTGATTTCAAGCAACAAACCCGCAGCCGTACCCTCATTGACTTTGTGGGGGATAGTGCCACTATCTATCAGGTGATCAGCGAGCTGCTCTATCAGGAGCGATTACGGGAATCAGTACGGCTCTTAGGGGTGTCACTCAGCCACTTCAACTACCCTTCTGAAGAAGGACAACCCCAGTGGGTACAGCTACAATTTGAGTTTCCTCCTTGGGAGGAATACCCTAAGCGATAATTTATTTTTGAGGTGTCTATTTAGCTACATACTAATTGACTTTGGGAAACGGGAGAACATTCTACAATTCTTTCCATTAATTTGTTAAAGATAGTGTTCTTATTTTGTGAGCGATTAATCCTAAAACTGTATTCCGCTAAATATCGGTCTATGTTAAATTCTGATACCCAAGAATATATACCTCAAATCCTCTCCTTCACCGATACCAACAGCAACGACACCACCAAAGAACAGGTAGAAGCCAATTATCGCCAGATAAAGTTAGATGTCATTGAAATCATTGAACGCGAAAAAGAACGCATCACCAACGACCCTGAGCTAAGGCATTTGGTAGAGAAGGAGGAAAATTAAGAATGAAGTCTTCCAATATTTAGAGAACTACATTGAATACCTTAGTAGATCTATTATTAATTACTTAAGTAAGCTTTATGTGGTTTTTCCGATTTTGTCTTTTATTTAAATTTTGTTAGTTTTTTCATCTGCTTTCTCTAATTCTCTTTTAATATTCTCAGGAAACCAAGGTAATATAGGATTTTTTATAAATTTTTCAAATATTACATCAGGAACTAAAAGCTCCTTAGAAATCCTGTTTTCTTCTAAGAAATTCATAAAATCATTCCTATCTTCAAAAAGCAATATATGCTTCATTTTTGTATCATACACAAAATATAACACAGGTATAATCTTATCAAAATATTCCATTTCGCGAACAACCCCATATATGTAAATATCTGATATATTAAAACTATCTATAGGACTAAGATAATTTGTACCAAGTTCTATGCTATCCTTAGTTTTATAAAATATGTCACTTTCAGGATAGAAAATCCATTGACCTTCTGCCATATGTTTATGCAAAAGGAGGGGTTCTAACAATGGAATTACCTGCCCATTGCCGTCTACCGTTTCCCAATAAAATGGAGGAATCCCCATTTTCTGATATTGGTTTTCAGGGAATAACGCTTCTAATATTTTATTCTTTGTATTTGTATTACAAGATGATAGGACAACAACAATAATAAATAAAAATTTCTTCATTAAAATAATTCTAAAAGAGGTACCATTCTATTATATTCATCAATTTCCATAAGTTTTCGATTATCAGAATCTTGCTTTTCTTTAATTCTTTTCATAATCTCTATTAATTTGGGGTTATATATTACTCTACTCCATTTTCCATTTATCTTCAAGAGATCATTTCCTCCTACAAGATCATGGTATAAAAAACCTGTAATCATACATATGGTATTATAAGCATCACTTCTATTTTTAGGAGAGGCTCTTAAGTCAAATATATCACTAAATGAATAATTTACTATTATATTTCCATCTTTTTTTACTGATACTTGAACTTTTAAAGTTATACTTCTTAAAGCTGTTTAAACTTTTTCCTATAATAAAGTAAAAGTTCCCGAAAATTAGTAATTTTGTGTTTGAAAAAAAAAGAACACCAAAATTCAGCAACTTTGGGCAAAGATACAATAAATAATTGAATTATTCCCTTTTTAAGTGTAGGAAAAAGAGAATTTAAAAGTAATTTTGATTTGGCTTCAATATTTTTATTGATTCTCAAGAGGTTAAAAACAGGGGTACAATGGAGAGAACTTCCAATTGAGAGCTATTTTGAAAAAGGAGAATCTACAGGCTATCAAGCAAGAAAAAAATCCGTAACCACAAATAGCATTTTTTTGTGTGATAATAAAGGGCAAATGATAGCAAATGGTTGGCTTGACGGATATAAAGGTTTGATAATGAGATATGAGTATCTTGATGTAACTTGGATTGGAATGCTTTTATTAGGGTTTATCTCCAAGTTCCTCAAAAAAGTTTAAACACGTTTGTTGTGTATTTCTAAAAAATGTTGATTTTATAAGATAAAATTCTAAAATAGAGGGTTGGGATTTTTACTGCATAATCTGGGATTAATAATCTTTTAGAAACGCTTTTATATCTTTCTCTTTTATTAATGGTATAAATACTTTAAGACGTCCTTCTAATTTTTTCTTGTTGTCCTTAGTCGTAAAAATAGGTTCTTTTTCATCTATATCACTATAATTAAAATATTTGACATCTATTAGACCTTCCTTTTTATCAGAGTCATTTTTTGATAGCAATATATATTCTTTTCCAACATATATGTAGAGTTTTTGATATTTACCTTTATAGTAGTATTTCACTAAGTTAATTTTATTTTTCACTACAAGGTTACCCTCTTCAAAGAAAGCTTTGTAATACTCGTCTTTATTTACAATAACTTTATACTTTCCTCTTAAAGGTTCTTTTGTACGTTTATCGATTCTTATATAATCGTACAGACTTGAAATACATTTGGCAGGAATAGCTTTTTCAACAATCTCTATATCTTTATTGTCTATTTTATTTATAAATAACTGACTATATAGATTCTGAGATATAAAAAAAGTAAATACTATTAAACCGAGTGTTTTTGTTGTCTTATTCATTATCAATTGGTTTTAAATCAGAGTCTTTTATCATTGAAGTTGTTTAAACTTTTTCTTATAATAAAATAAAAGTTCCTAAAAATTAGTAATTTTGTGTTTGAGAAAAAACACCAAAATTCAGGAACTTTGGGCAAAGATACAATAAATAATTGGATTATTCCCTTTTTAAGTGTAGAAAAAAGAGGCTCATACTATTACAATCACAATTATCAATACAACCCCACACTTTGGAAAAGTTTTATTTATGTGGGCGTTTGCAGCACATACCCAGCTATCGCTGGCTTTCCTACATAACATATTCTAAAAGTAATTGATTGTCAGGTTTATAGACTTTGGCAAAGGTGTGAGCCACACGGGCAATTAAGGACTTTGCGAGAGTGTAGCGACTCACCTGAAACCTATTCCCTGAAACCTGAAACCTGACACCTAATTATAAATACCACTCACTATGGCAAAGGTTTGGGTGTGTGCTCGTAAAATAGAGGTGAGTTGTGGGGAATACCCTCCTCCCATTGAGCATTGTACGGGCAGGTGATACCGATGACACGTTTCAAAAACAAGGCGATCACGTTCACCGCAACCTTCTACGGTAAGCGATAACTCACCTAACTTATCGGTTGCCAGCACATCTACCCCTGCTTGATAAAACACAAAATCGGGTTGATGGGCTTCTATGAGCTGTGGCAAAATGTTGCGCAATATATCTAAAATTGTACAAAGCCAATGGGTAGCGCTTCTTTATGTGAAAGTGTTAAGTGTAAGAAATTGTGTAAGTAAAGTTGCGTATGCACCAAAGCCGCTGTAGCTTGTGTAGCTTTTTCGGGCACTGGATGATTGTATAATGGGTGATAGGCGATGTACATTAGGTTAGGGGTAAAATAATTTGTGTGTTTTGTAGTATTCGGGGATGTATTCACAGCCTTCTATGCAATTGCCTAAGGAATCTAACAGAAAGCAGGTCTCGATAGTGGTTTCTTTGGTAGGGAAAATACGCATTGCATCATCGCCTAATAGATTGATGACGTAAAAATCAATAGGGATAACGGTTTTTCTGTTGAAGTCGATAATGCCCTCTTTACCGTCTTTTACTACACGGATATATTTCAGGTCGGAATCTTCCACTTCATCATAGATAAAAGGGATGATAACTTTGTTATTTTTATCGATATAGCCCCATTTGCCATTTTTCTTTGCGGCACAATAGTCGTCCGTAAAAAAATCATCTAATTCATCATACGCAAAGGGAATTATTACTGTCCCTTCGGTGTTGATATAGCCCCATTTGCCGCCTTTCTTTACTAAACACAAAGTTGGAGAAAGCCATTTTCCTTGATGAAAAGCTTCGGCTTCATCATAGATAAAGGGAAGTTCTTCTTCTGCATCTCTGTTGATAAAATCTCTGTTGATAAATCCCCACTTATCACCTTTTTTCACGGCTGCCATTGAGCCTGAGAATGTTTTGGCGCCATCGTAGATAAAAGGGATAACCACAGCTCCGTTTTCGTCTAAATAGCCGTATTTACCGTCTTTTTTAGCCCAAAGCCAATCCAAATTAAGGGATACACCACTTTCTATATCTTCATATTCAACGGGAATAAGCACTTTGCCATTGTGGTCTACCAAGCCAAATTTATGGTTCTTTCTTACTTTTACAACGCTATTTTCGCAGAGGGGCTCTACCCAATCATAATTAGCTTTCCAACTTTCAGAAGGTATTGGTGGTACATCATTGATTTTCTTATCAGTTGTGGGGGACTGACATCCGAGAAAATTTAGAGATAAAAATAAGGAAAACAAGACTATATGTTTCATTTACCAAAAGAATTAATTGCGAGCCTAAGTGTAAATCCTTCGAAAACGGGATTTTCTCTAAAAGCAACAGCATAACCTATTTTAGCATCAACAAAATTGAAAACCGAAAGTCCTATATGAGGTTCTATAGCGTGGGTGTTGATAGCGAAACCTCCACCTAAAAGGAGCACACAAAATTCAGGAACTTTGGGCAAAGATACAATAAATAAATGGATTATTTCCTTTTTAAGTGTAGGAAAAAGAGGATTTAAAAGTAATTTTGATTTAGCTTCAATATTTTTATTGATTCCCCCCGCTGGCGCAAGCTTGCAGCTTGTGCCAATTCACAATTCAAAATTCAAAATTTCCTTTGCCGCCAGCACTCTCACCCATCCATCCCATTACTCCCATTGCTCCCATAATCGCCCGTGTGGCTCACACCCCCGCTGGCGCAAGCTTGCAGCTTGTGCCCAATTCAAAATTCATAATTCAAAATTCAAATTCCCCTCGCACTATTTAGAGCACATTATAGGTTTTAAAAACGCTTTTCTCTATGGCGGGTAAAAGGAAATAGTAGGGCAGTTCTTTTGTATTGTATTGATTGTTAATCTGTTGGGATTTTAACAACACATTTGATACATTACCCACCTCAAAAAACATATTTTGAGGCGTCTATTTAGCTACATACTAATTGACTTTGGGAAACGGGAGAACGTTCTACAATTCTTTTCATTAATTTGTTAAAGATAGTATCTTTATTTTGTGAGCGATTAATTCTAAAACTGTATTCCGCTAAATATCGGTCTATGTTAAATTCTGATACCCAAGAATATATATCTCATAGCTTCAACCTTGTTTTCCTTCCTCTTTTCCTCCTATGGTAAATTCATCAACCTAAACGCTATCATTCATTTTGTG
>NZ_ALNN01000027.1:0-2191 GCF_000293175.1 Capnocytophaga sp. CM59 | reverse complement strand
CAGTTTCATTATTAATTTTTCTATCAAGATACCATTTTAGTAGTGTTTTATCTCTATAAATACCGAAAGTAACTACAAAATCTGATAATATATCTTCATAATTACCTTTTAGCCACTCTAAGGACTTTAGATCTTTGTAGAAGAGATATTGATTAAAATGAAATAACAGAAGCCCAACTATATTTTCATATCCATCATCTGTATATATAATTCCCTTATCTTGAATAGCAATGTATGGACTGAGAGCATCATTCAGCACCACTATATTTTGCGGTAGTAGATCTTTATTGATAAAATATTTTATTACTTGCTTATAGTGCTCTTCAGAAGGTTTTTTATAATTGTATTTTTCTAATTCAGCAACTATCTGAGGCATTATTTCTTGAGTATATTCACGGAAGTTAATATAAACTTCGCCGTCTTTAAAAATTGTATAATCTTCCATCTTTTGACTATAGCTATTAAAAGTTACTATTAAAAAAAGTATTATAATTTTCCAGTCCATTTTGTTTCTCCTATATTATTGTTATTCCAATTAGATTCTTCTACTTCTCTTTCTTCAAGAATTATTTTTACATTATTCCCCCCCGCTGGCGCGAGTCACATACTCGCTTCCAAGTATTCAGCGACTTTAGCTCGTGCCTACTATAATAAGAGTGTGTCCTGCTGCTTAGCTTCATTCCGTCTATCCAATTCACAGGATAATGGGTGAGTAGATTGTTCATTGTTCTATCTTGTTAATTTTGTTGCCAAGGTAAGGGTTTTATTTAAGGTTTATAGTCTTCCCAGCCATATTTTTTATATTCAGGAGCAGGAGAAAATTCAGCTGCACCTATATCTAAGTCTCCTGAGCAAGGGATGCGACAAATGCCCCAATTAGCTACTTTTTTAACTCCTGTCTTATAACTTGTCCAAGTCCCTACAAATTGGTTGTTTCTATAGCCATCTGAATATTCTTCAATATCATCATATAAAAACACTCCTTTATTGTTAATATACCATTTTAGCAAAACCTTTCCTTCAAAGATACCCGTAGCTGATAATTTCTTATCTTCTCTAAAATAATAATCAGCAATAATAATTCCTTGTGATTTTATTTTCCCCACCATATCATCTTCTAATCCTTTAGAATGTTCTGCAAAAAAATATACATGTTTGATTTTTATATCTCCTTCAAACAATCTTACATTTTTACCAACTTTTGTTTTCCCTTTTGCTATATAAAGACTATCATTTGTTGTTGATTTTTCTATTTTTAGAAAATTAATCTCTAATCTTCTTTTAATCTTTATATCAATAAACCCAATATAAGGAATAACCCCAATATAAGGATTGGTAGCAAAAGATGGTTTAGAGAGCATTGAACTTATATCAATGTTCCCTAAATTAAGTCTTCCTTTGCTACCAAAACCGCCATTTAAATAGCCAATCTTTTCCTTAATAAAATCTTCAAAATCACAATGTTCTTGTGCATTAGATATTGTGAAACATAAAAAGATTAATAAGCTAATCATAGCAATTTTATTTCTTCTTTCTTTTTTCTTCTTTAGCTCTTTCTTTGTCTCCATCTTTTTTCTTAATTTGTTGTTTGCTGCCAACTCAAAAATTATATCACGGCTCTGTAAAGATATAATCAAGTCTTTCATTCTCTTTACCAAATGCTGCTTTATATCTTTTTGCGTACTCTTGTTTTGAAATCTGTTTTCCAGAAATTGCATCTATAAAATAATGTAGATCACAATTTCTATATGTACAAACTATCAGATGATCCTTTTCTCTTTTTTGTTTTTCTTTTTTTGCTAATTCTATATATTTCTCTTTTTTTGCTAATTCTATATATTTCTCTAAACATTTATCTTCTGGGTAACCATCTTTTATCACAACTTTCCACATATTAGTTTTTTGTACATAATATAATTCAAATCCAAAATAATTTGTTCCTTTAATATCAACAATTCTACCTTCTCCCGTTTTAAGGTTGATATGCCCTTTCTTTTCCAAGAATTGTAAAATATAAGGATATTTAATTTTCTTGAATTTCTTATCTTCATCTACAATTCTTTTAACACCTTTTTTATTGTAATAAACAGATTTTTTGATAAGTACATTTTCTCCTATAAAATGCTTGATGCTTTTAATTTTTCCATTCGGATAATAATCTTTACGGCGTGTTATAAAAGAAGGGGAGGGC
>NZ_ALNN01000026.1:0-15060 GCF_000293175.1 Capnocytophaga sp. CM59 | reverse complement strand
TTTCTAATTTAATAAACAAATTAGACCATTTCAACGCCCTTAAAGCTCCCCCTTTGGAGGGGGGTAGGGGGGAGGTTTTTACAAATAATTGTTTATCAATTACTTGCAATTTTAATAGCAACCTAAAAACAACTTACGAAACTTAAGTCATTAATCATTAAAAAAATTCTTTTCTTTATTTTAGTTTTGAAAAAAGTCGTATCTTTGCGGAATTAATTTATATAAAATCAATCTAATTATTAATAGTAAAAAGACGAAAAAAAATCTTTCCTTATGAAAAAGAAATTGCTACTGCTTATCTCAGCCTTGCTGCTCTGTGGGGCGGGGTATTTTGTGTATCAGCGGTTTGTCTCGCCTACACGTATTGCCTTGGTAAATTTCCTCAGCTACCAATCCTCGAATATTATCCTTTCCAACAAGGACAAGTTTATCAAGTTTGAAGAGGTATCCACTGATGAGTTGGACAAGCTCAAGGGATTTGACTTTGTACTGATTTGGGGTATGGGTATGAAAATCAGTGAAGAGCAGCGTGATAAGCTTATCGAGATTTCTCGCAGGGTACCTTTTCACAGTTTTGCGGTAACTAATCCTGATAATGACATCAGTACTTTGAGCGAGAAAGACCTCAAACGGGTGTCAGAGTATTTGGATAGTGCCAATAAGGACAACTACCAAAACTTAGCCCTTTATGTACGCAAGTATATAGATAAAAAATGGTTTGCTTCCGAGCCTGCCCCAGCGATAGAGCGCAAGGAGAATGTCTATTTTCACCTAGATGATGATCTTTCTTTCAATAACTTAAAGGATTATGAGAATTACATTAAGGAGCATGGTTTCTACAAAGAGGGGGCTCCACGTGTAGCAGTAGTGGCAGGCTTGCATGATCCTTTTGCGGGCAACAAAGAGCATCTCAATGGGGTGATTTCTGCCCTACAAGATGAGGGTATGAATGTGTATCCCTTTACAGCACAGGCCAAGCGAATAGAATTCTTGGAAGAGATTGCCCCTGATGCGATTGTTTATTTTCCACATGGACAGATGATGATGGGGGCTCCAGAGAAGTTTATCAATTGGATAAAGCAAAAAAATATTCCTTTCTTTACAGGACTTTCAGTGCTGACCCTCAAGGAGCAATGGGAGAAAGACCCGATGGGTATGGCAGGCGGTTTCTTAGGTCAAACAGTGGTAATGCCCGAATTGGACGGAGCGCTCTACCCCTATGTGGTTATTGCACAAGACAAGAACAAGGACGGCTATTATTTTCTCAATGCTATTGGTAACCGTGCGGCAAAGTTTGCCAAAATCATACACCGCTTTACTCAACTGAAAAAGCAGTCCAATGTGGATAAGAAATTGGCCATAGTTTATTTTAAGGGAGTAGGGCTTAATCCCCCTGTGGCACAAGGATTGGAAGTGATAGAATCACTTTATAATTTCTTAGGACAACTCAAAAAAGAGGGCTATAAGGTAGAAGGACTCCCTGCTACGGTAGAGGAATTTCATACCCTACTGAACAAGTATGCCAATACCTACCGAGCCAGCGCCAAAGGCGAGATAGAACGCTTTTTAGCAGAGGATAATCCCGCTTTGGTAGAGGCTAATGAGCTGGATACTTGGCTCAAGACAACGCTGCCCCAAGACCTCTATAAAGAAGTGGTAACACACAATGGGGCAGTACCAGGCAACTACTTAGCTACCCATAAGGATGGCAAGGACTATTTGGCAGTGGCACGCCTTACTTTTGGCAATGTAACTATATTGCCTCAACCCCCTGCGGCTATCAGTACCGAAGATGATTTCAAGGTACAGCATGGGGTTAAGGAAATTCCCCCTTATGCCTATATAGGGGCTTACTTATGGGTACAAAACGGATTGAAGGCCGATGCGCTTATTCACTTTGGTACCCATGGCTCTTTGGAATTTACCCCCCATAAGCAGGTTACCCTCTCCGACTATGATTGGGGAGACATCTTGGTCGGTATAGTGCCACACTTCTATTACTATACGATAGGCAATATAGGGGAGGCGATGATGGCCAAGCGCCGTTCGTATGGTTCTATAGTGTCCTATCTTACTCCTGCCTTTACTGAGAGTGATATGCGCAACACTTTCAATGAGCTAGAGAACACGATTCTCTCCTACCAGAAGTCAAAGAATCCAACCGATAAGAATGCTATTTCGCTACATATCAAAAAGTTGGCTGTAGGTATGGGCTTACATCGTGATTTGCGTTTGGATAGTATCCTCACCCAGCCCTATACGGAAGCAGAGATAGATCGCTTGTCCAACTTTGCCGAAGAGATTGCCACAGAGAAGATTAACGGAGAGCTTTATACCATGGGGATACCTTATCCAGCGGATAAAATCAACTCTACTGTAGTGGCCATGTCAGCCGACCCAATAGCCTATAGTGTAGCCGCACTTAATAAAATAGATGGTAAGGTAACAGAACAAGCCCTCAAGCGCAAGGTATTCTTCTCAGAGCAATACCTCAATCCAGCTAAAAACCTTGTGAGTCAGGTACTTGCAGGTAAACCCGTAACCACTGAACTTATCTGTAGTTATGCCCATATCACCCCAGAGGAATTGGCCAAAGCTAAGGAAACTGTGGCCGCTGAAGATCAATTAGGTATGCCTTATTTCCTTAAAAAACAGATGGATAAGGAAGCGGCACAAGCCAAGGATTCCTCTGCTCACGCCAAGACAGATACAGTCAAGGGTAAGAAACCCGATGCGGTAGGTAAGGCTACTAAAACTAAGAAACCAGCGGCCAAGAAAGAAGAGCGCAAGCCTCTTACTGAGAAGGAATTAGCCGAATTGGCTGCCAAAAAAGCAAAGCTAGACCGAGCACGTGCCATAGTAGCAATAGAAGAGGCTATTACCAATATCATTTTCTACCGAGATGGTCTACAACAAAGTCCTCATTTGGAGGAAAAAGCCTTTTTCAATGCGCTTAATGGAGGTTATACCCCTCCATCTTCAGGAGGTGATGCTGTAGCCAACCCTAAAGGAGTACCTACAGGGCATAATCTCTATTCGGTTAATGCCGAGAGCACACCGAGCAAATTGGCTTGGGACAGAGGGGTAGCCTTAGCCCAAAATGTACTGAACGAATATAAGGAAAAACATGGCACATATCCTAAGAAAATCGCTTATACCTTCTGGAGTTCTGAGTTTGTAGAGACCGAGGGTGTATCCATAGCCCAAGCCCTCTATATGCTGGGAGTAGAACCCGTGTGGGATACCTTTGGCCGAGTGGGTGATATACGCTTGATTCCTTCAGAGGAACTGGGTCGTCCACGAATAGATGTGGTGATACAGACCTCTGGTCAGTTCCGTGACTTGGCCGCCTCTCGTTTGTTCCTTATTACCAAGGCCATAGAGATGGTCAGTGCGCTCCCTCAAGAGCCTTACGCCAACCAGGTCAGTGCAGGTACTGTGGATATAGAGAAGGAGTTAGTAGAGGCAGGGGTGCCGCCTAAGGAAGCCCGTGAGATGTCCACTCAGCGTATCTTCGGAGGGCTACAAGGTAGGTATGACACAGGTATTAAGGAGCTCATCAATGCAGGAGATAAGTGGGAGAGCCAAAGCGATATTGCCCAAGTGTATATGCACAATATGGGCGCATTCTATGGCACTAAAGAGAACTGGAGTCAGTTCCAAGAAGGCATGTTTCGTGCTGCAATCAAGCATGCCGATGTACTTATTCAGCCACGCCAGAACAATACTTGGGGCGCCTTGAGCCTTGACCACGTATATGAGTTTATGGGAGGTATGAATGCCGCTATCAAAGAGGTAACAGGCAAAGATCCTGATGCCTACTTGGCTGACTATCGCAATCATAAGAACATGCACCTGCAAGAATTGAAGGAAGCCATAGGGGTAGAGGCACGCGCTACCATACTCAATCCTAAGTATATCAAGGAGATGATGAAAGGAAAGGCCTCTGCGGCAGGACAAATCCAAGAGATAGTAACCAATATGCACGGCTGGGAGGCTACCCGTCCTGAACTGATAGATGATGCCCTATGGAACGAAGTCTATGATACTTATATAGAAGACAAGCAACAGTTGGGCGTGACCGACTTTATCAAGCGGGAGAATGCCGTATCCTTGGAAGAGGTAACAGCGGTGATGCTAGAGGCTACTCGCAAAGGTATGTGGAAGGCTTCAGAGGCACAGATTGCCCATTTGGCGAGTCTCCATACCGATTTGGTAAAGCAGTATGGGGTAACCTCCTCTCAGTTCTCTTCTGAGAATAAGAAATTGCAAGAATATATCTCGCAAAAAGCCCCTGCGGCCAATGCGCAAGTATATCAGAAACAACTTTCTGCTGCCAATAATGCTTCAGAGGAGGTATATGACACCAAGAATAGCCAAGTACTCCAGAAAGAAGAAACGACTACAGGACAGGAAAAGAAGCAAGTCTCCTTAGATGGTTTGTGGATAGGTGTGGCGGTACTAGTAGCCCTTGTGGGACTGGTAGTGTTTGTAAGAAGGAGGAGAAAATAATTGTCAATTGTTAATGTTAGGAGAGTAGTTGTTTGATATTTAGTTTATTATATATTAATTGATAAATAGAAAAAAAGAGCTTCAATCTATTTTTGAAGCTCTTTTTGTAAGAATCAGTTATTTTAGCATTCGGTCTAATAGGGATTTTAGATACGCATTTTCTTCCTCTAATTTTTTAATTCGAAGTTCATATTGTTCAATAAGTTTTTCTGAGAAATTATTAACTACAAAACCATTGTTTGTACCTGTGTTATTTTGGTAGAAGTTATATTTTTCAGTATCTTCTAAGAAATCTAAAATACTTATATCCAGTATTTTAGAAATTTCCTCGATTTGTGAAAAATTTGGGGTTGTCTTATTGTTTTCAAAGTTGGAATATGTTTTTTGAGAAACTTCCAACATCTCAGCCATAAAATCTTGAGAAAGATTTTTATTAAGGCGCGCTTGTTTTAACTTTTTTCCTAATGACATACTTATATTTTGCGGCAAAGGTACGAAATATTTTTAACTCTTAGTAATATTTTTCTCCTATTAGTAAAAAAATAAAGTCTTTGAATAAGACAATAATAGTAATTTTGCCTTATTAAAATAAGAACAATGAAAACAGGGAAAAAAATAGCACTTTTGTTGCTAATGGTATTAAACTTTGGCTCTTTGTCAGGGCAGAGTTCCAAGAATTCAAGAAAAGAATATGTAGCTGTTGATAATCATACCTATAAAAGGGGAGATGCTATTTCCTTTGGTACTCCTTCAAGAGGTAAGACATATGGTACTATCCTTATTAAGGATATAGTTACCGTGAGGGATTATATAGATACCATGAATGGGACTGAGGTAGGAAAAAAAGAAGCAGTAAATGCAACAGAGGAAGATCTTGCAAAATTAACCAGACCTATAATTAAGACTTTCAAAGAAGAAATGGTTGATGGCAAGGTGGTTAAGTATGCTATACTTAGATATACAGACAAAAAAGAAATAGTTATTGCTATAGATGATGCTCTTCGTATGGGAGAGGTTGTCTCTCAAACAGCTGATTTTCAAACAGTGGCAGATAAAATGAAAACTTCAGATACTAATACAAATCAGGAAAATGGTACTATCAAGAGTTTCTCTCCCAAGTTTGAGGTAAAACTACTTTCTGTTATAGGGAATAAAGTAGAACAAACAGTTACTTTGGAATTTCTAATTTCACATAAGTTAGTTCATCAGAATGTCTGCTTTGTAGATAGCGATAATTCTTCATTTAATTATGTTGCAAATGGTATAAGAGCATATGATTTTGAAGGAAATGAGTATCTTGTAAAAACTGCTTCTATAGGAAAGAAAGTAAACTTTCTTTTTTCAGTATGTAATAAAATACCTACAGAAGTACCAATGAAAGCAAGTGTTACTTTTAAACAAATATTACCCAGTGTGAAGGGACTAAGTTTTGTTTCTATAGTAACTTCTTTTGGGGCATATGATGATTGGAAAACAGAGAGCAAAAATCTTGAAATAAGTAATGTTAGTATCAACTGGCAATAGTAGATTGGTTATTGATATGAATCAATAATTGATATATAACTTGTTAAGACGTAATAAATTGAGTCTCTACGGGAGACTATACTAAGCAAGGAATGGTCTTAGTTAGCGCTTGTGTAGGGACGTGAGTTTATTGCGTCTTAATGAATTAGTTATACACAAATAATTTTCTATCTTTGATGGTCATTAACAATGAAGTTTTCAATAAAAAGAATTGCTAGATAAAATATTTGATGTACCTTTGCATCAACTTTATTATATACCACTATGGTAACGACAATACAACCAGGAGTAAGATATTCCTTCAGTCTGAAAAATAAAGAACAAGTAGCTCTGTTAGATAGTTTTTTAAAAGCACTCAATGTGACTTTGGTAGAGGACAAAAGAGAGAAAAAAGAGGTTCAAATGTCTCAGGAGGAATATTATGAACTTATGAAAAAATCAATGGAGAGCTTTGATAGCAGTAAAGAATTGAGAGGGGAAAAAGAGATTTTGGAACATCTTAATTCATTGAGATAATGGAATATACTCTCAAGCTAAGCCATATCTTTGAGGAGCAATATATAGAATTTCGTAATTCGGGAAAGGTCAAGGTTTTAGAAAAAATCAATAAACTAATACTTGAACTATCAGTCTCACCAAGAAAAGGAACAGGAAAACCAGAACGTTTGAAAGATGTAGATAAGATAGACCCTACTTTAGACCCTCAAGAAATTCATATTTGGTCAATGAGGATTACAGATGAACACAGACTTGTCTATAGAATATATGATGAGGAAAAGCTCATATTTGTAATGCTTTGTAAAGGACATTATACAGAACTGAATAAGTTTTATGGTTTTGATTTTCTATTTGAAAACTAATTTTTCTATGCTGGCATCGGAGCAGGAGATAGCCAGTAACAATTAACAATTAACAATTGATAATTATAATTGTATTATCGTATAAAATTTGTAATTTTGAGCCGAAATTTTGAGGCTATCCGATGAAGCATACATTTGTTGCTAAAATAGTATTCTTACTCTTTGCTTTGGCTTATCTGCTGGGGTGTAATCCTACAAAAAAAGTGCCGGAGGGAGCGTATCTGCTGCGTAAGAATACGATTTCTGTTAATGATAAAAAACCTAAAAATGCCAATATTTATGGCTATCTACGCCAGGAACCCAATTCGCGATTGTTGGGGATTCCACTGGGATTGCTTATCTATAACTTGGCCGATGACCATGCTCTGGAAAACTATCAAAAATGGCTTGTAAGGCATCCTAAGTGGCATCGCTTCTTAGATGGCTTTCTCTCTAAAAAACAAACCCAACGCTTGGGGGAATCCTTTTTGGTTTCGGGCAAGGATCGTATGCTCCAGCGAATGGGACAAGCACCTGTGATTATAGATACAGTGGAGACTCGCAAATCGGCACATACCCTCCATGCTTACTACAACAGTGTGGGCTATTTTAATAATATAGGCCACTATGAAATCACTCCTACAGACAAAGAAAAACAAGCTTCAGTAACCTACCATATAGATAGGGGGCGCCGCTATTATATTGATTCTTTGGATACCCAAATCCTTTCTCCTGAGATTGATTCCCTCTACAAAAAGCGTATAAATGAACGTATTATTAAGCCACGGACTTTCTACCAGTTAGAGAAGTTCAATAGTGAAAGGGCACGTATTACTAGCCTATTGCGCAATAATGGCTTCTATAATTTTCAGCAAAGTGCTATAGACTTTACCATAGCACGGGATACGGTAGTGTATAACAACGATTCGCTGATCAATGTGACCACTACCATAGCCAACTACATAGATCGCTCTACCGATCCCCCCACGCAAAAACCTTATAAGGTTCACAAAATAAGGAAAGTACGCCTCTATACCGATTATGATTCTTCTTCTGAGAATACCCCCTATGATTCGCTAGAATACAAAGGGATTACTTACTATTACCGCCATAAGTTGCGCTATCGTAAGCAAACCCTCTATGATGCTATTGCCTTGCGTTCGGAGAGTATTTACCGAGATATAGACCGCAACAATGCTTATAGGCAGATTAACAACCTTAGAGCTTTTAAGTATCCCAATATACAATATCACTATGCCAAGAATGATACCTTGGAAAGGGTTTTGGAAGCGGATATACACTTGGAACCACTCAAACGCTTTTCTATAGAGACCAATTTGGAACTCTCTCGCTCCTCTATACAGGAGTTTGGGATAGGGTTTAGTACTTCTTTTATTGCAAGAAATGTCTTTAGAGGGGCAGAAACCTTAGAGGTAACTCCACGTATCACCATGGGAGCACAGCAATTCTTGGATGGTAGTTCTGCCTTTTTCAATCTCTTTGAATATGGAGGCGGTTTGCGCCTGACCATTCCGCGTATATGGTTTTTCGGTAGGATAGAATCACTTATTCCTTATTCTAAGACCCCCCAGACCATGTTACAACTCTCCACTAGTACCCAAGAGAATATAGGTTTGGACAGGCAGAAGACCTCAGGGGTACTCCGCTATACCTGGAGTCCTAATACAGCCAATCGCAACATATTGGAACTCTTGGATATAGAGTATGTACATAACAAAAACCCTGAGAATTATTTCAATGTATATGAGAGTTCGTATGAAGCGCTCAATGGCATTGTAAGGAAAGAAGGCACTGCGCCTGCTCACTACTTAGATGATAGAGGCAACCTCAAAAGAAGAGCAGCCTATGAGTATTTCATCTATGATATGTTTCGCAGGGATTGGACGAATCCAGCCCAGAGGAATTTGGACTTGCTCAACCTCTATGAGCGTTTTTACCATCTGACACGCAATGACCTGATTATGGCTACTAGTTTCACCTATATGTCCAACAATACACTGAATTACTATGAGCCTACCTATGAGCAATTCCGAGTGAAGGTGGAGACAGCGGGGAATCTTCCTCAGCTGGTGAATATCATACGTAAGCTCCCTGAGGATGAAGAAGGACAACGTAAGTTTTTGGATGTGGCTTATGCGCAATATGCCAAGGCAGAGGTGGAATACATCAAGCACTTTCCGCTATCGACTAGAAAAAATAGCGGAGAGGTCTTAGCCTTACGCGGTTTTATTGGCTTTGCCATGCCCTATGGGAATGGGAAGAATATCCCATTCTCGCGTAGCTACTTTGCGGGAGGAGCCAATGACAACCGAGGTTGGCGCGCCTACTCCCTAGGGCCAGGCTCATCGGGTTCGGTTTTAGAGTTTAACGAAGCCAATTTCAAATTGGCCGCCAATGCAGAATACCGCTTTACCATAGCCAGTGCTCTGAAGGGAGCACTTTTCTTGGATGCGGGGAATGTATGGCACCTCATGGATAGTGAGAATCAGACAGATGCCATGCTGGATAGGCTCTCGGATATATCGGATATAGCCTTATCCACTGGGTTTGGTTTGCGCTATGATCTGAATTACTTTGTCATACGTGGGGATTTCGGAATGAAGCTATACAACCCCTCACAGCGGGTTACTCAACACTGGACAAATAAGCTGAAACTCTCTAATTTTGTTTTTAACATAGGAATTAATTATCCTTTCTAATAAATTGTATAACAACTAATTAAATATTTTTAAGATGAATAAAGGACCCATTTCTCAATTTATTGAGAAGCATTTTCTACATTTTAATGCAGCAGCCTTAGTGGATGCAGCTAAGGGCTATGAAACTCACCTACAAGAAGGAGGAAAGATGCTTGTGGCACTAGCAGGTGCGATGAGTACAGCAGAGCTAGGGATTTCCTTGGCTGAGATGATACGCCAAGGCAAGGTGGATATTATCTCCTGTACAGGGGCAAACCTTGAGGAAGATGTGATGAACCTTGTGGCACACTCTCACTACAAACGTGTACCTCACTATAGAGACCTTACACCTGAACAAGAGCGCGAACTCTTGGACGGACACTACAACCGTGTAACCGATACTTGTATTCCAGAGGAAGAGGCTTTCCGCCGCTTGCAAAAACACTTAGAGGAAGTATGGCACAAGGCCGAAGAAAAGGGCAAACGCTATTTTCCACACGAATTTCTTTACCAAGTGGTACGCTCTGGTGTGTTAGAACAATACTATGAGATAGACCCTAAGAACTCTTGGATATTGGCTGCTGCTGAAAAGAACATTCCTATCATATGCCCAGGCTGGGAGGATTCCACTACGGGAAATATCTTTGCTGCCAATATAATCAAAGGAAACCTAAAGGCACATACGGTAAAGACAGGCATAGAATATATGATCTACCTTACCGAATGGTATCGCAACAATTCAGCAGGTAAGGGCGTAGGCTTCTTCCAGATAGGTGGTGGTATCGCAGGGGATTTCCCTATCTGTGTGGTGCCTATGATGTACCAAGACCTAGAGTGGGAGGGTGTACCTTTTTGGTCTTACTTCTGTCAAATATCTGACTCTACTACCAGCTATGGATCTTACTCAGGGGCAGTGCCTAATGAGAAGATCACTTGGGGGAAATTGGATATAGATACGCCTAAGTTTATCGTAGAATCCGATGCTACTATCGTGGCACCGCTTATCTTTGCGTATATACTTAATCAGTGACGAGTGACTAATGACGAGTGATTAGTGACTAATAATATGACTAATAATATGAAAAAACAAATTACTGATACGGTGCTGATGATACGCCCTGTGCGTTTTAGGACGAATGAGCAGACCTTGGTGAATAATTATTTCCAAAAAGGAATCGATATCACCAATGAGCAAATCAACCTAAAGGCACAAGAGGAGTTTGATGCCTTGGTCAGCAAGCTCAGGGCGGTGGGTGTACATGTCATCGTAGTGGATGATATCTACGAGCAGGATACACCTGATTCTATATTTCCGAACAACTGGATTAGCTTTCACAATAATAAGAATGTGGCTTTCTACCCCATGTTTGCTGAAAACAGACGTAGGGAGCGCCGCGAGGATATCTTGGATATAGTGGAAGCAGAAGGCTTTGAGATAGAGAACGTATATGACTATACAGAAGCAGAGAACGAAGGGCTCTACTTGGAGGGGACGGGCGCTATGGTCTTGGATAGAATCCATCGCAAGGCCTATTGTGCGCTTTCTGCCAGAGCCAGTGAGGAGCTATTCATTGAGTTCTGTGAGGATTTTGAATATACACCTGTTATCTTCAAGGCTTTCCAGCATGCAGATGGAGTGCTAAAACCTATCTATCATACCAATGTGATGATGGCACTTGGGGAGACCTTTGCTATTATCTGCCCTGATGTGATAGAGGATAAGAGCGAACGCAAGAATGTACTCCATCACCTCAAGGAAGATCACAAGGAGATTATTACCATAAGTCCCGAACAAGTGGATTACTTTGTTGGGAATATGCTCCAAGTGAAAGGCAAAGATGCCAAGTACTTGGTGATGAGCAAGACGGCTTATAATGCCCTGACTCCTCAGCAGATAGCCGCCATAGAGCGACATACCCAAATACTCTATAGCGACCTTTCCACGATAGAGGTATGCGGAGGTGGTAGCGCCCGCTGTATGCTGGCAGAGGTCTTTGGAGTGAAAAATGAATAGTGAATAGTGAAAAGTGAATAGTGAATAGTGAATAGTGAAAAGTGAATAGTGAAGAGTGTTTTTCACTATTCACTTTTATCTTTATAGTCAATTTTATCTTTATAGTCAATCATATTTAGATAGCGAATAAATAGAACAAGAGATTGATTCTTAATTTGCTCTCTTTCAAGGGCTAATGGCAATTAGCCCCTACACCTGCTCATGCTAATTTTTCGCAAGCCATTTTTGATTGACTATAACTATTGATTTGCATTAGTGGTTGGTCTCTGCTAGCTTGAAATTCTTAGGTGGTGGTCTTACATTGGAGAGCAGATCTGCTTGGGTAACTCCCATATAGGGATAGTGTAGCGTAGGGTGTTGCTTCTTTGTAGGAAAGCCGTCATGGAGGCGATTGCTTGCGACGTATGGGCGCTTGCAAGAGGTCGTCTGCTGACACTTTCCGTTAGAGAAAGGTTTGGGTTTCATATATTTTTCAAAGTATTTTTTAGCACAACTCTTGAGTTGCTGGTGATAAGAAGTCTCCGCGGCGGGAACAAGAGAGGGGAGCTTTTGAGTGGATAGTGAATAGTGAATAGTGGAAAGCGGCGTTTCCTTAGGAAGTTGGTTGTCAGCCGAACAAGACCATTCATCTTCGTCCAATAGAAAAGGAGCGAAAGGAGATACCTCTTCGTCCTCTTCCTCCTCAAAGGGAGTATAGTCAGTGACACTCATCACGCTTTGTTCTTCACCCACATATCCAAGCTCTAAGTTTTTGCTTGGCTTTACTCTTCGTTCTTCACTCATTGTTTTTTGTTCTTCCCTCATCATTTTTTGTTCTTCACTTTTTGATTTTCTCTCATCACTTTTTTTAGCCCCTTCTAAACGAATGATCAAACGGATGGCTGCAATGCTTTGGTTAATGGTAGGGATTACCATCTTGCCATTGCAATCAATCGCCTGGCGGCGTGCGTATGTCCAAAGTATGTCTAAAGCCTCGTTCATGATTAAATGTATAGTGAATAGTGAATAGTGAGGCAAAGGTACAACAATCACAGAGACAAAGTCAAGGAAACGCTATGCGAGAAGTAAGAATTTATACAATAAAAAATAAAGTTAAGTATTTAAGAGATTTGAAGTTTTTCCTTTACAAAGCTGCTGACGGTCAGGCGGTGTACGCCAAGGATACGCCCAATAGCGGAGTAGGACACTCGCTTGTCCAACAGCTCCTTGATGCGTTTTTCTTGTCCTGTTGTACCCTCATAGGCCAAGAATAGACTAAAATTAGCTGATTTCTAGCTAAAAAACAGCAAACTCTTGTGTAGAATAAAAATAAGTACTACCTTTGCATTACATTATTTACTAATCAAATGCTTACTCCTGAAGAGAGAAAAGAAAAAAAGCCCTTTGGAAAGAACTCAAATCTCTTTTTAGATCTTTATCGAGAAATTTCTACAAGAGGCATACAAATAAAAGTCTACTATGATAGCAGAATAGATGAAATTGTAGAACGATTAAAGGAAATTGGTAGCTAATCTAAAATTTTAATTATGTTAGAAAAGGTATTAGAACTTAAAAGACGATATGTAGAGGCGCAAACTGAAGAAGAGGAAGACCTTATCAACGAACAAATGCGCGCTCTTATGCGTGAGAACCCCGACGAATGGGCAAAAGCTATGTGCGAAAGTGCTGATGATACCGCTCAAAAAGCTAAAAGATTAGCCCAAAAGGTAAATAAAAGGATTCAACAATCTGACAAAATGCTTAAAGAACTTGAAGTACTAAGTGACTGCTAAAAAGAAAAAATCATCCCAAAGTAATATACCCTCTTCAAAGCCTTTAGTTGAAGTCTTAGAGGAGGACGAATATGGTATGCCTATCAAGTATCGAGATGAAATCATGGCACTCTCCAAACAAGCTAATCGAAATATGGCCAAGCGCTGGGAAGCAGCTATTGCAGAGAAAGAAAAAGTTGAAGGAAAGCAGATAGCTCCTAAAGATTGTTAGTCTTCAGGGGCTATATTCTTATAGGTATGTAGTTTCTCTCGCTTGATAAAACGATTGACAGTTCCTTTTGAGACACCTAATTTCTCACTAATTTGTCGTTGAGACATACCCTGCTTTATATATTTTTGTATATCTTTCTCCTTACCTGTAAGTTTCACCTTTTTTGAAAGACTTCCTTTAGGACGACCTATGAAAATGCCTTCCGCTTTTTTGCGAGCCAAGGCTTCTTTGGTACGTTGGCTGATAAGGTTACGCTCTATCTCTGCGGATAGACCAAAAGCAAAGGCTAATACTTTACTACTAATATCACTCCCTAAGCGGTAATTATCCTTGATAGTCCATACTTGGATATCATTTTTCATACATTCATTAAGAATGGCCATGATCATAAGGAGATTACGTCCTAAGCGGGAGAGTTCAGAACAGATAAGTATATCCCCTTTCTGCATTTTGGAAAGCAAGGCGCCTAATTTTCGTTTGTCAACGTCCTTAGTGCCACTAATCGTTTCCTCTATCCAGCTATCCACTTTTAATTCTTCCTTTTTACAGAAGTTTTTAATTTCAAAACGTTGGTTTTCTACTGTTTGTCGGTCAGTGCTGACCCTGATATATCCATACACCATAAAAATATACTTTTACTTTAATATAATAAAAATTGTACCAATTATAGTGTCGGTTACCTTAAAACTGATCCAAAAGCAAGATATCAAGGCTACCAGTTCTACTTTAGAGAGGGATTTTGTTGGACAGATGTAAATAGTACTTACTTAAAATCAAGACTTAAAAAGAATGGTGTTTTTGATGTTTTAAGCATGAGCTTATTTACTTTGCTTCCTTCATTACCTGATTGGTATTATGTTTGTTTAATAAACTCAAGATTAATTAGCTTATATGTGGATAATTTCATCAATAATACCTCTCACTTTCAGATAAATGATGCTCGACAATTACCCATTATTATACCAGATAAAATTACCTTAGAGAAATTTGAAAAGTTTTTTAAACAAGCCGTTCAGATTAAAAAGGAGCAATCAAATGAGATAGCACTTGATAATATTCAACAAGAAATAGATGTTTTAGTAAATGAACTATATACCATATAATTCATTTACTATTGTATCTAATTTTTCTTGTATTTCGGAGAGTTTCCTTTCTGCTTCATTTAATGATATTGTCTCTAATGATGTTGCTTTTTTGATTTCAATTGCTGAATTAAATAGTTTTTCGAAGGTTTCTAAGGTCTCGCTAGCTGGAATAATAATCGGAATTTGTCGTGCATCGTTAATCTGAAAAATAACAGTTGAATTAACAAAAGATTCGGTATATCTACTTACAAAATCACTATTACAAATAGAAACTATATATTTTGAAGATATGGAGTTACTATGTAAGGACATTCCTTGTACATCTGTAACACTTTTTTGTTTAAATCTAAACTTTAACTCATTAGAACTTCTTGTTCCATTAATTGCAGACCAACAAAATCCCT
>NZ_ALNN01000025.1:0-44953 GCF_000293175.1 Capnocytophaga sp. CM59 | reverse complement strand
GTCTCTCCATTGCTATCCAAAGGCTCACGACGAGCGTATGTCCAAAGAATTTCTAAAGCCTCTTCCATGATTTCAAAGTAAAAAGTAAAAAGTAAAAAGTAAAAGGTAAAAAGTAAAAAGTAAATTATTTGCTAATCTTTGTAAGACGCAATAAACTCACGTCTCTACCCTAACGCTGGCTAAGACAATTCCAGATGAGCGTAGTCCCTTGTAGAGACGCAATTTATTGCGTCTTAACAAATACGCCTTAACAAATACGCCTTAACCAGTCGGATTATAAAATCGTTTTCTACTATTGATTAGCGCCAACGATTAACAACTACTAAGACGAAGCAAAATTACAACATTTAGGACGGGGAAGTCAAGAAAAAGAAGGGTGAGAAGTAAGAATTTATACAATAAAAAATGGTGTTAAGTATTTAACAGTGATCAGAAGTCAGTGGCCAATGGTCAGTCTATTGTAACTCAAAATTAAAAACTCAAGACTCAAAACTTTTCTTGACTTTTGATTGATAATTTCGTAAATTTGCACGCTGAAGTAATTAAAATGTAAGGAGTGCTAACAACTAAAACCTAACAACCTATGATTAGAAAAGAGATTGCTCCCAATATAATGGAGACTGTTATTGAAAATCCAAGCGACAAACTCTTAGCTATTTGTCGCAAAATGCGTTATCGCAAAATGGAGCGCAAAGAGGAAATTTTAAAGAATACTAAGGAAGTTACATCACGTATAAAGATTTAATTTTGGGAAATTTAGAGGTAAAAATTCCTTTTATTACAGAACAGGGAAATGAATACACATTAGAATTTGCTATAAATAAAGATATCCCCGATGTATCCATTCCTATACCCATAGTTGAAATCTCTATAATTTTAGAGAAACGTACTACTAACACTAATTCTTTTAAAGTTTTCAACTATATCATTGAGAAAATACGAACATATTTGTCTAATCACGATGTGATTCTCTTCTATTACTGTGATGGTGGAGATCTATATTATCGTAGCAATAACAAACGAAAATTTACTTCTCCTCAACATTTTAGAAGTGTATTTTTTAATACTCTATTTAAAAAGGCAAACACTTCTTTACTAATTGAGAATCAAGTAATAATTGACGAGATACATGGAAATCACTATTTTTCCTTTATTTATAATGAAAAATACAAATCTTATATTCAAATCCTTCTAGAAGAATTAAAGGACCTTGAAGACAAATAACTAAACGAATCACTAACAAATATCGGATAAATTACCATTTACCCCTAGAACAACTTAAAACTAAAAACTGATATTATTTTGTATCTCATTATTAAATCCATACACATCATCTTTGTGGTGAGTTATTTTGCAGGGATTTTCTATATAGTACGCCTGCTCATTTATCATACCGAGGCCTTACAAGGCAAGGAGGGACAAGAGCGCGACATCCTACACAAGCAATACTCGTTTATGGAAGAGCGTTTGTGGAATATCATCACCGTGCCTGCCTTGGTTATTATACTGGTTTCAGGCATCTACCTATTATGGGCGTTCCAGTGGGTGTTCCTAACCCAAGGGTGGATGCATATCAAGCTCCTTGGCATCGTCCTGCTCTTGGCTTATCATTACTGGAGCTGGCGCACACTCAAGGAGTTACAACGCGGAGAGACCCGCTACAGCTCGGTCAAGCTACGTATGGCCAATGAAGTGGCGACCCTATTGCTCTTTGCTATCGTCTTTGCCGTGGTACTCAAGGACTTATTCCTACAATATTGGTGGGCTACCCTCTTGAGCTTCGTGGCTATGGGCGCACTGATTATGGCCGTAGTAAAAATTGTCAACAAAAAATAGAGGTAAATAATTAGGGATTAGAATCTGATAACTGAAAACAGGCAAAACCTTTTACCTCATTACTTTTTACCTTTTACCTAATATGATGAAATATACAGTACTTGGTGGTGGTAGCTGGGCGACGGCTATCGTAAAGATTCTCAGTGAGAACCTCCCTGAGATTACTTGGTATATGCGCAACGATCTGGCTATCTCGCATATCAAAAAATACAAACATAACCCTAACTACCTCTCCTCGGTGGAACTACATACGAACAAAATCCATCTGACCAGCAACATCAATGAGGCCGTGGCGTGGGCGGATTATGTGATTTTCGTAATTCCTTCGGCTTTTTTGGTTTCGGAGCTTTCCAAACTCACGATACCACTCAAGGACAAGGTCATCTTCTCGGCTATCAAAGGGATCGTCCCCGAATCCGGCTTGGTGGTAGGCGAACACCTTATGGAGGCTTACGGCATCAACCCCATGAATATTGGGGTGATCACTGGCCCTTGCCATGCTGAGGAGGTAGCGCTCGAACGCCTCTCTTACCTAACGGTAGCCTGCGAAGATCTTCTCAAGGCAGAGGAAATGGCCAAGGCACTACGCGGCCCTTTTATCCGTACCAAAATCAGTGAGGACATCATAGGAGTAGAGTATGGGGCTATGCTCAAGAACATCTATGCCATCGCCGCAGGGATCGCCCATGGTTTGGGCTATGGGGACAACTTCCAGAGTGTGCTGATGAGCAATGCTATCCGCGAGATGCAGCGCTATGTGGACGCTATTCACCCCATCGCCCGCGACATCAACCAATCGGCCTACTTGGGCGATTTACTCGTTACGGGGTATTCTGCTTTTAGCCGTAACCGCCTCTTTGGTAGCATGATAGGTAAGGGCTATTCCGTTAGAAGCGCCTTTATGGAGATGAATATGGTAGCCGAGGGCTACTACGCTGTGGAAAATGCCTATAAGATCAACCAACGCCAATCCCCCCCTGCCTATACCCCTATACTCGATGCTGTCTATAAGGTGCTCTACCTGCATCACCCCGCCCGCGAGACCTTCCAAAAACTGACAGAAGAAATGGACTAAAATAATGACTAGTGACCAATGACTAATGACTAGTGACCAGTGATTAGTGACTAATAATTAATTCTCTTTTATGGTAACCAATATCAACCAACTGAATCTAAACAAGTTATACACCTATGCCGATTATCTGCTTTGGCAGTTTTCTGAGCGTATAGAATTGCTGCGCGGGAAAATTTTTAAAATGAGTCCCGCTCCAAATATGCGTCATCAAAGTATATCTGGCAGACTCTTTGGAGAGTTATATGTAGCCTTTAGAGATAAGAAATGTCGTCTCTTCGCCGCTCCCTTTGATGTACGTTTGCCACAGAAGGGGAAGGCTGATGAGCAGATATACACAGTATTACAACCCGACATCTGTGTAGTCTGTGATCCTGAGAAATTGGACAGTCGGGGTTGCTTAGGGGCGCCTGACTTGGTTATAGAGATTCTCTCTCCCAGTAATTCCCAGCGAGACCTAAAGGACAAATACGAACTCTACCAAGAAGCAGGCGTACCTGAATACTGGATCGTCCGCCCCGAAGAGCGAAGCATCACCATCTATGTCCTAAAAGACGGTCTCTATAGTGCTTCTCGCCCTGTAGTAGAAGGCGAATGGGTGCACTCAGCCACTTTCCCCGCCTTGGAAATAGACACGAAAACTATATTCAATGATCCGATTACTAGTGACCAATGACTAATGACTAATGACTAATGACTAGTGGCTAGTGACTAGCAATTAATAAAATAAAAAAATATACTAAAATTCATTGCTGTATTATCATTTTTTTCTAATTTTGCTGCTAAATAAAATATCAAGTAATGAAGAAATTGATAAGTCTTTTAGCCTTAGGGCTTATAGGGTGTCAGAACACCCAACAGCAAGCAGGTACTGCTGCCAGCACTACCGAAACTGCCGCTTTGGCGGGCGACCACTATGTGATTGAAGGAACCACTCCTGTTTATCCTGAAGGGGCACGTATCTTTCTATACCGATACAAAGATAGAGCTTACACCCCTGTAGATTCAACTGCTATTGATGCACAAGGGCATTTCCGCTTTGAGGGAAAAACAGAGGAACCCTTGGTCTATGCGCTACGCTTGAACGGCAGTGGTACACGTGCTCACCTATATTTGGACAACTCCCCCGTGGAGCTGATTCTCAATCCTAACTGGAATTTTGAGTTTCTCCGCTCCAGCGATGCTGCTCAGCTTTTCGAACGCTATAACCGCATGGCTATCAATAATGCCTTAGACCTAAACAAAGAAATCAAAGAAGCGCCTACCTCCCCACACTTGGCTTATTTCTTGGCACGCAACGCCTACAAATACGACTATGATACCTTGGTAACGCTTCGCAAAGGCTTAGATGCCTCCCTCAAAGACAACCCTTACTTGAAGGAATTAGATGCCGCCATAGCCCAGTTGGCCAAAATACAACCAGGAGCAGAAGCCCCTGAAATAGACTTAGTAGATGCACAGGGCAAAAAGGTGTCCCTTAAAGACTTCCGCGGCAAAAAACTCTTGATAGACTTTTGGGCATCTTGGTGTCCTGACTGCCGCAAGGCAAGTCCTGAGCTGGTTGCCTTATACAAAGAATACAAGGACAAAGGTTTGGAAATCCTTAGCGTATCCTTAGACGAAGATACCAATGCTTGGCAAGCGGCCATCAGCAAAGACCAATACACCTGGCCACAGGCCTTAGCCAAGGGAGTATGGAAGTCCAACGCCGCCCAGACCTATGCCCTTCGCTGGATTCCTACCGCTATCCTTCTGGACAAGGACGGCAAAATCCTTAAACGCTCTATACATATAGGAGAACTCAAAACAATGATTAACGATTAATGGTTAATGATTAATGGTTAATGGTTAATGATTAATGTTCATCATTGTTGGCGTTAATCATTAGTGGCATTAATCATTAATCATTGTTGGCATTAATCATTAATCATTGTTGGCATTAATCATTAGTGGCATTAATCATTGTTGGCATTAATATTAATCTTTATGAAAAAGACAATTATTTTCGCGCTAAGTGCGCTCTTAGTGGGTGCCTGCGCCAAAGAAGATCCAGAGGAACCTGGGCTACCTGAGATCCCCCCTCGTGGTTTTAGTTTGGACAAGGCTCCATTCTACCCTGCCACGACTACCTATGATGCAGGCGCTTTTTCAAGGAGTGACTTGCAACTCTACCTCACCAGCAAAGAGGGAAAAGAGTTGTATATACAAATGGATATGGCTCACTTGGGCAAAAAAATAGACCTAAGCCAACCCGAAAAAGGTATCGTGCCTCCTGGTCAACCGTGGGAGTTCAGGGCGCCCTCTTGGCGTATCTATGGAGAGGAAGGCCATACCGCCGAGGCAGGTAGCTACCTGCAAATCAAAGAAGGAGGTGCCGTAAGCCCAGGTAAGCGCTTTGTGATTGCCTACCGCATTACCTACAAAGGACATACTGCCCAAGGCAATGAGACACTCACCTTTGTAGAGCATGTCTCCTCTGGCTTATACTATAAGGGTACGAAGATTGAGCCAAGAGTAGGCTATACACTTGCAAACCAGCGCTTGGTAATATCGCTCTCGGATCCCAAGAACATGGACAACGCCTTTACTTTTGAGCTTAGTGAAAAGCATATAGGCGAACTCCTCCCCTTGGACAAGGTAGATAGCGACGAAAATTATTGGTCTATACAGTACCCCGATGGCCGCTACGAGGGCAAAACAGGCCACCTCGCCCCCACCGGTAGCTGGATACGCGTAAACCAAATAGGCGGCCAATACAAACTACTGTTCTTTATCAACAATGAGTTTAAAGGAAACCTCTAAATAGTGAAGAGTGAATAATGAAAAGTGAAAAATGTTTTTCACTATTCACTTTTCACTCTTCACTCAAAGACTTGGCATAGTTTTTGCAACACTCTCAATGAATTAACAGCATCAATAGTATATTGACTGCAAAACACTTAAAAACATGAGAAAAATTGCACTTTTAATTGCCCTGACCATTTTCGGTCTCACACAAGCAAATGCCCAAAACTTTGGTTTCAAAGGAGGGTATAATTACAGTAGCTTCAATGGCGATGTCGCCAAAGACAACACACTCAAAGGGCTTAGTGGCTTCTATGTTGGTGCCCTTTTGGAACTACCCTTAGGCGATGTCATTTCCCTCCAACCAGAGGTGATTTACTCCCGACAAGGTGCCGTTTGGGAAAAAGATTACAACAAGGTGCCTATCTTGGGCAAAGTAACTATAAAGAATGACCTAAGATTGGACTATCTTAATATCCCTGTAATGGCCAAAGTGAATCTCGGCCCACTCTTCCTACAAGGAGGCGTACAGTTTGGTTTCTTGGTAGGCAAGCCTGAGACAAGCAGCACTGTCAATGGCCTACGTGTAACAGAACAAGTGGACAAAGACGCTTATGCCTCTTTTGATTTTGGAGTAGGCGCAGGATTGGGCGTCAATCTCAGTCAGCACTTCTTTGTAGAAGCCCGCTACACCCACTCCCTTACCAATGCCCTTGACCCTAACAACAACTCTCTAAAGAATGCACATATCAGCGATGATAATAACTTCAAGAATGCTGTACTCTCTTTAGGACTTGGAGTAAAGTTCTAATGTAAGTGAAAAGTGAAAAGTGAAAAGTGAAAATCTCTTCACTTTTCTTACAAAAACTGGTGTAATTCTTGTGCTTATACACATTTACATCAATAGAATATTGACCATAAAACACTAAAAAAATGAAAAAAATTGCGCTTTTAATCATCATGGCCGTATGCGGGCTTTCACAAGTTCGCGGCCAAGACTTTGGAGTCAAAGCAGGGTACAACTATAGCACATTCAGCGGGGAAACGTCCTCCATCTCTACCATTGAGGGACTTAGTGGTTTCTATATAGGCGGCTTGGTAGAACTGCCTATAAGCAATGTGCTTTCCATACAACCAGAGCTTATTTTCTCCCGACAAGGGGTTGCTTTGAGACAAGAACTCAAAGGCTTTGGTTTTAATGTTAGTATCAATAATGCTGACATTAGGCTCGATTACCTTAATATCCCTGTAATGGCCAAAGTGAATCTCGGCCCGCTCTTCCTACAAGGCGGAGTACAGTTTGGTTTCCTTGTGGGCAAACCCGAAGTGGGTCGTTATATTACCAATGTGCGTATGGGCACCCTCTTGGACAAGGATTCTTATAACTCCTTTGACTTTGGAGTAGGTGTGGGATTGGGATTCAACCTTAACCGTCGCCTCTTTGTAGAAGCACGCTACACCCACTCCTTAACCAATGTCTTTGACCCTAATGATAACCTCTTCAAGACCTCTCTTATCAGCAACGACAACAACTTTAAGAATGCTGTTCTGTCAGTAGGACTTGGAATAAAATTCTAATGAAGTGAAAAGTTTTTCACTTTTCATTTTTCTAACTATTGATATTTAAAAAATATATTGTACATTTGCTCCAAAATAGGTGAAGCATATCAATCACCAAACAATTAAAGAACATCAAAAACCAAATAAAGATGAAAAAAGTAATCCTCGGCCTTGTGGCCATTGCAGCGCTTGTTAGCTGTAAGAAAGAAGATAACGGAAACGACTCTACCATTCAGGAAGGAACTTTTCCTAAGGAAGTTACCTACAAAAATGAAAATGGGAAAGTCGCATCGAAACTTGTCTCCCTTATAGAAGGAGGAAAAATTCTTTCCTCTGAAATGGAGATCTATAATGAGAATGGCACTCCTATAAGAACTCAGAAAGACATTATTACTTATGAAGGTAACCTTATCAAAAAGAGAGAAACTACAGGAACAGGTGATGATCCTAACTATAATTCTTTTACAGAGACCTTTTCTTATGACGGAACCAAACTTGTAAAGAGTGTCACTGATTACAAGAAAATTGTCAAAACTATAACCACTACCTACTCTTATGATGGCGACAAACTCACTAACATGGTAAAAACAGAACCTATACAAACCACAGAAAATGGCCAGCGTGTAGAAGGTACCAAATATACAGAGACCAATTTTACCTATAATGGTGATCGTATTACAGTAAAGGAGAAAACCTATACAAAAAAACCAAGTGGATTTATAACAGATGAAAATACTTCTTTTAAAATCTACACAGTAGTAGGTGGCAATGTAGTTAAGGAAGAGGTTACTTATAGCCCCTCTGCTAAAGAAACGATTGAGTATACCTATGACACTAAAAATAACCCTATGGTGAACAATCTTACTAAGATAATTTCACCTGATTATTTTATAAAAAAAAGTAGGGGTAGAAATAATTTGCTTACCGCTACAATTACCCAAGTGAGAAATAATCAAACTTTTGTCACTAAACAATATTATGAGTATGTGTACAATGACAAAGACTACCCTACTTCTCAGAAACACTTTATAGAAGAAAATGCACAAAAGAAACCTGCTGGTTCTATCGAGTTCCAATACTAACAAAAAAATTAAAGAAGAGTGAAAAATGAAGTGTTTTTTCACTCTTCACTTTAACTATTGATATTTAAAAAATATATTGTATTTTTGCTGCCAGATAAGTAAAAAATACAAATCACTAAACAATTAAACAAACATCAAAAATTAGATAAAAAATGAAAAAAGTAATTCTCGGCTTAGCAGCCATTGCAGCCCTTGTCGCTTGCAGTAAAGACAATGGTAATGATAATTCCAATAGTAATGGTGGGCTCAACAACAATGGAGATCCTACTATTGAACAAGAGACTTTCCCTAAGGAAATTACCTATAAAGACAAAAATGGAAATATCATAATGAAGAGTGTTTATACTATCGTAGGAGGAAAAATAGCAGGTTGGACTTGGACTTCATACGAAGATGAACAAGTAAAATCTGAGAAAACTATTATTAATTACAAAGGAGATCTCCCTGAAAAAGAGCTAAGCCCAGGGCAAACAGAGACCTATACTTATGAGGGTAACAAACTTATAAAAAAGATAGAAGAAAGAGAGCGTGAAGGAAGTATTAGAAAAACAGAGACTACTTATACTTATGAAGGAAATAATATCTCTAAAATTATAGAAAAGAAAGCTTCAAAAGTTTATTGGAATAACAATTTAGTTGAAGCTACTTCTTTCGAAGAGTCTAATTTCCAATACAATGGAAATCTTATTGTTGTAAATAAAACAGGCTATGATGAATTGGCTGACAAAACTAAACTAAATCAAGAGGTAAGTACTGTTACTTACACCGTAGAAAACGGAAATCTTGCTAAGGAAGAAGTAACTATTAGTCCTTCTCATAAGGTAGTTACCCAATACACCTACGACAACAAAAAGAATCCAAAATCAATTAACCTCCAGAAAATATTGTACCCTGATTATTTTACAAATAAAAATCTTAGTAAAAATAACATACTAACTATTACAGAAACTATCACGAAAAATGGTAAAACTGAGGTTAAGAGAAGTTCTTACGAATACGTCTACAATGGTGACTATCCTACTACTGTAAGAGAATTTCAAGAAAGAAATGGTAATAGAGTACTTGAAGAAATTACTGAATATAAGTACTAATTAAATAAATAACAAAAAGTGAAGAGTGAAAAGCGAAAAACACTCTTCACTTTTCACTCTCTATTAGTCATTTGTCACTTGTCACTATTCATTATCTTGAATAGTTCGGTGCTTCTTTAGTAATGGTGACATTATGTGGGTGACTTTCAGCAATACCACTGGCGGTGATACGCACAAAGCGACCTGTTTCCTTAAGCGTCGCAATATCCTTAGCGCCGCAATAGCCCATACCAGCACGTAAGCCCCCAATAAACTGGTGCATGCTCTCTTGTAGTTCACCCTTATAAGGCACACGCCCTACGATACCTTCAGGTACGAGCTTTTTGATATCGTCCTCCACATCTTGGAAATAACGGTCTTTACTACCATGTTGCATAGCCTCCACGGAACCCATACCACGGTAGGACTTGAACTTCCTACCTTCAAAGATAATGGTTTCCCCTGGGGATTCCTTGATACCCGCCAAGAGCGAACCAAGCATCACACAGTCTGCCCCTGCGGCAATAGCCTTGACGATATCCCCTGTATAGCGGATACCCCCGTCGGCAATTACAGGTATCTGTAAGTTGTTTTCTTTTAGTGCCGCAGCCACTTGCATCACTGCTGAGAGCTGTGGATAGCCTACCCCGGCCACCACACGAGTGGTACAAATAGAACCAGGGCCTATACCCACTTTCACCGCATCGGCTCCTGCCTCAGCTAAGTAGATGGCAGCCTCTGCGGTAGCTATATTACCCACCACCACATCCAAGTGAGGAAAATGTTCTTTGACTTTCTTGAGCACAGCCACCACCCCGCGGGTATGACCATGAGCGGTATCAATCACCACGGCATCCACCCCAGCATGTACAAGGGCTTCGGCGCGTTCTACTGCATCGAGGGTAACCCCAAGGGCAGCCGCTACACGTAGGCGACCGATACTATCTTTGTTGGAAACGGATTTGCTTTGCAGATTGGCTATATCGCGGAAGGTAATCAGCCCCACCAGTTTGTAGTCCTTATTCACTACAGGAAGTTTCTCTATCTTATGGCTTTCCAATATCTTTTCTGCATCTTTCATGGAGATACCCTCAGGTGCAGTAATGAGGTTTTCCCCTGTCATCACCTGGGTAATAGGGCGGTTTTTATCGCGTTCAAAACGCAGATCTCGGTTCGTAACAATCCCCTTGAGGATACCTGCGTCATCCACGATAGGGATACCCCCTATGCTATGTTCTTTCATACAGAGTTTCGCATCACCTACTGTAGAGATGAGTGAAAGTGTCACAGGGTCTATGATCATACCACTTTCGGCACGCTTGACCTTTCTCACTTGTAGGGCTTGCTCCTCTATGGTCATATTCTTGTGGAGCACCCCTATGCCCCCCTCGCGAGCAATTGCTATGGCCATAGCCGATTCGGTTACTGTATCCATCGCCGCAGAGACAATGGGCACATTCAGCGGAATATTCCTACTAAAATAGGACTGTGTAGAAACCTCCCGTGGGAGTACCTCTGAGTAATGTGGCACCAAGAGCACATCATCATAAGTAAGCCCTTCGCTAATAATTTTGGGGTTGTTGGTAGTCATAAAAGATACATTTTGGAATAAGGACACAAAGTTACATTTTTAATAGCAAAGTCGCTTATTTTTAACAATACTTTTATTTTAGTGGTCAGTGGTTAGTGGTTAGTGGTCAGTGGTTAGTAATGCGAATCAATAGTTAAAAACATCTGTATAATCTAATTCGTTAAGACGCAATAAATTGCGTCTCTACGGATGACTACGCTCATTAGGAGTTGTCTTAGCCAGCGTTAGGGTAGAGACGCAATTTATTGCGTCTTAGAAAGTTAGTAAATAATATTTTAACTATTGATTCGAATTAGTAGTCAGAAACTAAAAATTCAAAATTCAAAACCATATTTTTTTCGTACATTTGTACCCTATATCAGTGGTCAGTGACCAGCAGGCAGTGGTCAGTAGACAGCAGTCATTGACAATTGACAATTAACAATTAATAATTATTCTCTTGCTTCGTTTTATCAAAGAATGGACGCTGCCTGTCTCTATGGGGATAGGAGCTATCGTATATCTCATCTTTTATTATGTGGAAGCCTTGGAAGGGCTTTCCCAGCAGTTGGCACCTATTTTTGACGCCATACTGCCGCTATTCATGTTCCTGATTCTCTATGTTACTTTCTGTAAGGTAGATTTCAAAAAAATCGCAGTGGTCAGATGGCATATTTGGACAAGTGCCTTCCAAATACTTTTTGTAGGTTTACTCATGGGAATGATCCTGCTGCTAAGACTCACGGGGGATGCACTAATCCTCTCGGAGAGTGTATTGGTCTGTGCCATCAGCCCTTGTGCGGCAGCCGCTGCGGTAGTAACGCTCAAGCTTGGCGGCAATCTCGAACAAATGACTACCTACACCTTCCTCTCCAACCTCGTGTGTGTATTGCTGATTCCTATCTGCTTCCCACTGATAGAGCCAGCTTCGGGCATCACCTTTTGGAGTGCTTTCCTTCTGATACTCAACAAGGTCTTCCTCGTCTTGGTCGTCCCCATGCTGCTCGCCTTACTCACCAAGAGCCTGCCACCGCTAAGGAGGTACCACCAATGGCTCATACACATACCCGATCTGTCCTTTTACCTATGGGGCTGTTCGCTGATGATTGTTACAGGTACCACCCTGAAGAACATCATGAATGCCCAGACGAGCCTTGGCTTCTTGGCTGTTATCGGATTATCGGGCTTGGTATTATGCCTGTTACAATACGCGGTAGGTTGGAAGATAGGTCGCCATCTTGGCTGTACCATTGAGGCCGGCCAGTCCTTAGGACAGAAGAACACCGCCTTTGCTATATGGATTGCCGCCACCTACCTCCACCCCCTTTCCACCGTAGGGCCAGGCTGCTATATCCTCTGGCAGAATATCATCAACTCCTGGGAACTCTCCAAAAAAGGGAAATACGCAAGCTAAATAAGTGAAAAACGAATAGTGAAGAGTGAAGAACGCTTTTCACTATTCACTATTTACTCTTCACTTCCTTAACTTGTGTATGTAGAAAATAAATTGTACTTTTGCCTTTCAATACAGAAAATATGACAGCTATTAGGAACTTATTTCTTATAGGAATGCTCTTGGGGGCTTTCTCCTTATATGCCCAAGAAGAGGAGGAGGTTTCTTTTATCCTAATAGAGAAACACCCTTATTACGTACAAACAGACACCCTTACAGGAGAAACAAAGGAAATACCTATCAAGAATTTTTTAGACCAATGGGTAATGAAGAATTTTAGGTACCCTCAGCAAGCTGTAGAAAAAAAGATACAAGGCAGAGTAATAGTAGCCCTTAGGATAGATAAAGAAGGTCATCTTTCTATAAAAAAGATATACGGACGTAATCCCCTCTTGGAAGAAGAAGCCTGTAGGATATTTGACGGATTCCCTCAGCTCTCCCTAGCCTTACTAAGAGGCAAGCCTATAAATGTTGTCTATAACTATCTTATCGTATTCAGACTTGACAACTGACCACTGACTTGTATATGTAGAAAATAAATTGTAATTTTATTTCTTAAAAATATTATGAAAGTAAGTAGAATTCTATATCTTATAGCTATTATTTTTAGTTCTTTTCCCTTGCAAGCACAGGAAGAGGAGGATATTCCTTTTGTCCTGATAGAAAAACACCCTTATTACTTACAAATAGATACCATTACAGGAGAAACAAAAGAAATACCTTTCAAATATTTTTTAGACCAATGGGTGATAAAAAATTTTCAATATCCTGAAGAAGCCTTGAAAAAGAAAATACAAGGTAGAGTGATACTTACTCTTAAGATAGATAAGAAAGGTATTCTTTCTATAGAAAAAGCAGAAGGAGATCCTATTTTAGAAAAAGCAGCCCGAGAGGTATTTGAAGGATTCCCTCAACTGGCTCCAGCTGAACAGCGAGGGAAACCTGTAGTGACCTTTTACCAGTATCCTATTTCCTTTAGGAAGGATTGAGGATAGTGCTTATTATTTCAGATTTTTCCATGATCTCTCAGAAATGATTCACTAAAATAAGTGTATTTTATGAACGAACATCTCAAGCAATTAGAAGCAGAAAGCATTTATATCATGCGCGAAGTAGCCGCGCAGTTCGAGCGTCCTGCCCTCCTCTTTAGTGGCGGCAAGGACTCTATTACCTTGGTACATTTGGCTATCAAGGCCTTTGCCCCTATGAAGATTCCTTTTCCTTTGGTGCATATCGACACAGGCCACAACTTCCCTGAAGCGATTGCCTATCGTGATGCCTTAGCTAAGCGCATCGGGGCGGAGCTTATTGTTCGCCAAGTGGAAGATACTATCAAGGCGAAGGGACTGACCGAACCTAAGGGCAAGTTTGCCTCTCGCAACTGGCTACAAACCCACACCCTTTTGGATACCATTGAGGAGTTCCAGTTTGACGCTTGTATAGGGGGTGCCCGCCGCGATGAGGAAAAAGCACGTGCCAAAGAGCGCTTCTTCTCGGTACGTGACGAGTTTGGCCAATGGGATCCCAAGCTACAACGCCCCGAACTGTGGAACATCTACAACGGACGTATCCATAAGGGAGAAAACGTACGTGTATTCCCTATCTCCAACTGGACAGAGTTAGACGTATGGAGCTATATCCAACAGGAAAACATCGCACTGCCTTCTATCTACTTTGCGCACAATAGGGACGTGATTGAGCACGAAGGTCGCCTGATTGCTGTTTCTCCTTTTATCCAGATTGACGAAAACGACCAAATCCTCAACAAACGTGTCCGCTACCGTACCGTAGGTGATATGACCTGTACGGCTGCCGTGGAGAGCAACGCCGCTACCCTTGAGGAAGTAGTAAGAGAAATATCCGCCTCCCGCATCTCCGAACGTGGCGAAACCCGCATTGACGACCGAGTTACCGAAGCCGCCATGGAGGATAGGAAAAAAGGAGGCTATTTCTAATGATTAACAATTAAATATGATTTTATACTACGTAATTTTAGGCGCCATATTTTTGGCCAGTTGGTTGGTGAGTAACCGCCTACAAAGTAAGTTTGCACACTACTCTCAAGTGCAACTACGCAATGGAATGAGCGGTAAGGAAATCGCCGAGAAGATGCTCCATGACAATGGTATCTACGATGTGAAAGTAACCCATGTTCCTGGTCAGCTTACTGACCACTATAATCCTTTAGACAAAACAGTAAACCTAAGCGAGGCAGTATACAACCAGCGTAATGCCGCTGCTGCCGCTGTAGCGGCTCATGAGTGTGGCCATGCGGTACAACATGCCCAGGCCTACGCTTGGCTAAACCTTCGTTCTAAGCTCGTCCCAGCGGTCAATATCTCCTCCAACCTCTCCAATATACTCATTATTGTAGGGTTTCTCTTAGGAGCTGCGGCTAAGGTAGGATTTGGCTATTGGGTAGCTGTGGCAGGGGTAGCCCTTTTCGCTATTACCACGCTCTTTACCCTCATCACCCTCCCAGTGGAGTATGATGCCAGCAATCGCGCTTTGGCTTGGCTTAAGAGCAAGAACATGGTTACCCGTGAGGAATACGCCGGTGCAGAAGACTCCCTCAAGTGGGCTGCCCGTACCTATGTGGTAGCTGCCCTTGGCTCCCTCGCCCAACTCCTTTACTGGGTCTTTAGACTCATGGGAAGCAGCAGAGACGAATAGAAAAGTGATTAGTGATTAGTGGTTAGTGATTAGATGTTAACAACTAATCACCAACAACTCAAAACTCAAAACTCAAAACTATGAAAGATAACTTTCTCCTCATGGCTGGCCCTTGTGCCATAGAAGGTGAGGAAATGGCTATGCGTATAGCCGATAAAATTGTAAAAATCACTCAGAAACTGGATATCCCCTATATCTTCAAGGGTAGTTTCAAAAAGGCCAATCGCAGCCGTATAGACTCTTTTACGGGTATAGGTGACGAAAAAGCACTAAAAATACTCCAAAAGGTCTCCCAAACCTTTGGTGTGCCTACTGTAACCGATATTCACGAGGTGAGCGATGCTGCTATGGCGGCCGAGTATGTAGATGTCCTACAGATTCCAGCTTTCTTAGTCAGACAAACCGACCTTGTGGTAGCAGCGGCCAAAACAGGCAAAACAGTCAATCTCAAAAAAGGACAGTTTATGAGTCCTGAGAGTATGAAGCATGCCGTACAGAAGGTCTTGGACAGCGGCAATGATAAGGTGTATATCACCGATAGGGGAACCATGTTCGGCTATCAGGATATGATCGTGGATTTCCGCGGTATCCCGACTATGAAACAATATGCCCCTGTCATTCTGGACGTTACCCACTCTCTGCAACAGCCCAACCAAAGTTCAGGAGTAACGGGGGGGCGTCCTGAAATGATTGAGACCATCGCCCGTGCTGGAGTGGTCAATGGAGTAGATGGCATCTTCATAGAGACCCATTTTGACCCTGCCAACGCCAAAAGCGATGGGGCAAATATGCTTCACCTTGACCTACTCGAAGGCCTCTTGACCCGACTGGTGGCTATCCGACAGACAATCAACACTTTTAAGTAAAAACACACTATACCAACTAATTACTATCATCATGAACGAGCAAACGGCTTATGCCAAAACCATCACAGGTATCTATAACAAAGTGTATCAGGGGAAAAACATAGGGAAAATACCTACCTATATTCCCGAATTGCTCAATGTCAGCCCTGATAAGTTTGGCATTGCCATCCATACCCTCAGCGGGAAAACCTTTGGTATTGGGGATTATCAAGAAAAATTTTCTATACAGAGTATAGCCAAAGTGCTGTCACTCTCTATGGCGTACGATATCTTTGGAGATAGTATTTGGGAACGGGTATCGGTGGAGCCTTCAGGAACTTCGTTTAACTCGCTTTTGCAGCTGGAGGCCAACAATGGAATCCCCCGTAACCCACTGATCAACGCAGGGGCGATTGTCATTTGTGATATACTGCTATCCCATTTCAAGAATGCCGAAGAAGAGTTTATCAAGTTCGTTCGCCAATTGGCCAATGATCCTACCATCAACTATTCTGAGGAGATTGCAGCTTCGGAAAAGGAAGTAGGTTACCGCAATTTTGCGTTGTGTTATTATATAAAATCGTTAGGGAATATAGAGAATGAGCCAGAGCGAGTGTTGGATTTCTACTTTAAGCTCTGTTCGATAGAGCTTACTTGTGAGTCCTTGGCCTATGTATTTACTTTCTTGGCCAATGATGGTATTACCCTACATGACCAGCAGCGTATCCTTCCCCATGTCTATACCAAGCGTATCAATGCCATCATGCAGACTTGTGGGTTCTATGACGAATCGGGCGAGTTTGCCTTCCGTGTAGGTCTCCCTGGTAAGAGTGGTGTCGGTGGGGGTATCGTCGCTATCATGCCTGGGCACTACGCCATAGCTGTATGGAGTCCGCGCCTGAACGAAAAAGGCAACTCCTACCGCGGAGTGAAGTTCTTAGAAGGTTTTACTATGCAAACACAGATATCTGTGTTTTAAGTAAAGATAAAGCATCATACAAAAATTAATTGTAACTTTGCAAAAAACAAAGTCTTATGTCTGCTACATTAACACCACAGAAAAAAACCAAGAGGAAAACTACTATTTCCTCTGGGCAAAATTCACTTCATTCTGTTGCTGAGCAAGACACCACTGCTCCTATAGAGACAGAAGAAGCTGAGAGAATACAACGCTTAAAGGAAGCTATTCCTCAATTACAAGAGCTAACTGTTCGCCTAATAGAAGAAGGCAAACTAAAACCTTTTAATAGAAAAGATCTCTATGGTAATTTGTGATACGAATATCATTAGTAAATTACTTCAGAAAAACCCTGATGTTGTAAGGTATATCAACAACATAGGTGTAGAGAATATTGCTATAACTCCTATTATTTTCATAGAAATATACAGATGGTTAAGCCTCTATAAGGGCATTGACAAGCCCCAAAGACTACTGTATAAAAGAACTCTCAATGATTTTAAGATGCTCTATCTCAATGAAGAAATTTCTCTTTTGGCAATGGAAGCCGTTACCAAACATGATAGTCTCGAACCCGCTGATATTCTTATAGGAGTAACGGGAGTGTATTATAATATTCCTGTATATACCCACAATACAAAACATTTCAAACTCATCAAGAATATTTCTTTATACCAAGAAGTATCATAGTAAGTAAAAAGTGAAAAAGTGAATAGTTTTTCACTATTCACTTTTCACTTAATTTGTTGGTCTACAAGGACTCGAACCTTGAATTACAGAGCCAGAATCTGTCGTGTTACCATTACACCATAGACCATCGCCATTTGCGGGGGCAAAGATACAACTTTTTTTGAAACTGACAAAATATTTTCTGTAGTCAGTAGTCAGCAGGCGGTAGTCTGTGCTCAGAGTGACAACTCAAAATTAAAAACTCAACACTATTAATGAAACTTTCTTTACCTATTATCTTTTCCTTTTTCCCTTTTATGGGGCTATGCCAAGAAACGGCAACAGATACGATCCAAAAGACAGCAATCATAGATACGATCCTACCGCTACCCTACTCCATTAGCACTGCCGCTACGGATGCCAATATAGAACGCGCTTTGTCCAAAAGCTGGGAGCTGGATCGTCAGGATCAGCGGGGTACATTCCATATCATGGAGTACCAACCCATGTATATCATGCCCATGCGCTTTACTGATTGTCCTACCAAACAGCCACAAAGCCTCAACCCTGAGCGCCCTATCCCTGAGTCTCGTAAATACCAAAATGTAGAACTCAAATTCCAAGTAAGCCTCAAAACCAAGATCCTACAAGATGCTTTTGCCAAAGGCGATGTATGGGTAGCCTTTACCCAACAGGCCTACTGGCAGATGTACAACGGAGGTCTTTCACGCCCTTTTAGGGAACTAAACTACGAACCCGAACTCATTTTTACCTATCCGATCAACTTTTCCGCAGGTAATCTCAAGCTCAAAATGCTTGGTCTTTCTATCAATCACCAGTCCAATGGCAAGGAAGCGTCTCTTTCGCGAAGTTGGAACCGCTTTATCCTAACAGCCTTGGGCAAGTGGGAGAGGGTAACTTTCAATTTCCAACTCTGGAAACGATTTACTGAAACCACAGTAGAAGACGATAATCCCCAAATAGAGGACTACATTGGCCGTTGCCGACTTACCTCCATTATTCCTATTGGCAAAACAGCCCTTTCTATCTCTATGCGTAACAACCTCAATTTCAAGCATAATCGTGCACATATAGAGGCTTCTTGGGTCGTACCTCTTAACCGAGATCTACGCCTTTTCCTACAAGCCTCTCATGGTTATGGAGACTCTTTAATTGACTATAACTATAAGCAAACCGTTGTGGGAGTTGGCTTTACTCTTATTGATTTGTAGGTGAAAAAGAATATTTGATTTTTAACACTTTAAAATAGTTTATTAAGAAAAAAAAAGAGTAATTTTGTACAAGCAAATTTATATACTTTTAATGTTCTCATTTTTAATAAAAAACGTAATGAAATCATTGATTTTTTCTTTCTTTATGCTCACTTGTAGCCTTGCCTTCTCGCAGCATGTTCCTCTAAAAGGAAGCGTTAGTGACGGAAAAACAGCTTTGCCAGAGGCTCGTATCGTGGTAGAAGGACAAGAACAGCATACCGTGAGTGATTTCAGGGGGGAGTTTGAACTGCTCCTTCCCAAAGGACTCTATACCTTGGAAGTCGCAGCTAAGGGCTATCTAACGAAGAAGATGCCTGTGGAGTTGCTCTCGGCTATGGAGCTACCCACTATTGTATTGGAAAAGGAAAACCATACGCAAGGAGCCCAACAGATAGATAACACCATAAGTATCTCCGACGAACAGTTGGACGATGAGGAAGGTAATCCTGAGATGATATCTGGCTTTCTACAATCCTCTCAAGACTTGTATTTTCGTCGTGCGGCCTATGACTTTAGTTCGGTGTTCTACCGCCCTCGTGGCTATCAGAGCAATGCCGCTACGGTCTTAGTCAATGGGGTTACGATGAACAAGGTAGAGACCGGCCGCCCTCAATGGAGTAACTGGGGCGGACTTAACGATGCCATGCGTGGCCAAGTGATTACCACAGGAGTAGGAGCCTCAGAGAGTGATTTCGGAGGGGTATTCGGTAATACTTCCTATACAATTGCACCCTCGGAGCTGCGCAATGGCCTACGTATCACAGGAACTGCTACCAATCGCAACTACTTTGGGCGTGGTATGGTTACCTACAATACAGGAACCCTCCCCAGTGGCTGGGGCTATATGGTTTCAGGCTCTTATCGTGGAGGCAATGGCAAAACATTCCTTGTCCCCAACACCGAAGGTATGGTCTATCAGGCCTATGGAGCTGCAGCAGCGGTAGAATATAAGGCCAGTCCTTACTTCAAGACCAACCTGATGGGGATCTTCTCCTATAACAACCGTGGCAAGTCTGCTCCTCTAACTCAAGAGGCCATCGCTTTGGGCGGTAGGAACTACAACCCCAATTGGGGCTATCAGGCAGGAGAATTGCGCAATGCCAAGATGAAGCGTATCGCCGAACCACTCTTTGTCCTCTCCAATACCTACCAAAAGGGGAACACCAAGCTCACTGCTCACTTGGGTTATCAGTTTGGGCAAGTAGGAGATACCCGTTTGCAATATGTGAAATCTCAAAATCCTGAGCCTACCTATTATACCAATATGCCTACTTATTTTTATAATATGTATGACGCCCAAACAGGCGAAGGTGACCCCTTGGCATGGAACAAAACTGCTCAGCAGATTGATTATTTCTATTCTCATAAGCAATTGGAATGGGACAAACTCTATTTAGCCAATAGTCTTGCAGGCGGAGAAAGCATGTTTGCCCTCAGCGAAGATATTATTGACACTCAAACTCTTACAGCCAACATATTGGGAAGCACTAAGCTCACCCCCAATATCACCCTTAATGGTGGTGTCTCCTATCAGCATATTGGTACCGAGAACTACGCACAAATTAATGACCTATTGGGGGGACAATATTTCCTCAACAAGAGTTATTTCTCAGGAGATAACTATGATACGGCAGAAAACCTACGCCTTGGGGTAGGCGACAAATACCAATACTACTACAAGACCCGCACTCAGCGTGCTCATGTCTTCGGACAGTTGCGCTTCAAGTATGGCCGTGCCGACTTCTATGTAGCAGGGCGTGTTGCCCATACGGATTATGAGCGCGAAGGTATGTTTGCCGACAACTCTGTCTATACCGATTCCAAAGGAATGAGTGGACAACGCTATTTCAATACGATAAGTACTAAGGCAGGCCTTACGTACAGCATCACAGGTAGGCATATCCTCCAGTTCAACACAGGGTATTTTGAAGAAGCCCAACCGCTTAACAACGTTTTTGTAAATATTCGTAACTCTAACTCCATACTCCCCGCTCGTATACAACCTGAGAACCAACTTACATGGGATGGTAGTTACATCATTCGTATTCCATCATTCAAGGCACGACTTACAGGCTATGCCACACAGATAAAGCACAGCAGCGAAAAGAGCTATTTCTTTACTCAATCCCGCTTAGGTGATGAGTCAGCTGGTTTTCTTACCCAGACCATGCTAGATGCTGAAAAGCTCCATTTTGGTATGGAATTAGGTGCCGAATACGACCTTACCGCCTCTTGGAAAGCCTCTGCGGTAGTATCACTCAACCAATACACCTATACCAACAATCCGCTCTTGTTCCAGTCCTCCGACAAGCGCTTGGTGAGTGAGCCTATCGTGAGCTATCTCAAGGACTACCATGCAGGCCAAGCCCCTGAGCACGTGTATTCCTTAGGCATAGAGTACCAAAGCCCTCACTACTGGTGGGTAGCCCTTACGGCCAATTATTTTGATAAGAATTACATAGATATCGCCCCTAGCTTGCGTACGGAGAACATCTACCTTGATCCCAATACAGGTAGCCGTTATACCAATATTGATGAGGATACCGTACGTAATCTTTTGCACCAAGAACGCCTACCAGGATTGTTTTTACTCAATGCTACCGCCGGCAAGTCTTGGCGTATCAAGGGGAATTTCCTCAACGTCTTTGCCAGTGTCAATAACCTACTAAATACCCAATACAAGAGCAACGGCTTCGAGCAAGCACGCAAGGGTGATTACCAGGCTATGATCAAAGACCGCAAGAGTGGCTATCCTACCTTTGGCAATAAGTATTTCACAGGATATGGCACCTCTTTTTACCTAAATGTAACCTTAAGTTTGTAATGCTAAAACGTAAATGACATGAAAAAGATATTACTTGCTATCCTACCTATCGCACTAAGTGTTTCCTGTAGCAAGGTTTCAGGTTTTGATACTCCCGATACGGCAGCCCTTGCCGCTGAGCAAGTTGCCAAGGCCAAGGCTTTCAGTGGACGTACCATAAGCTATGAAGCCCTTAGAGCAAAGGCGACTACCTCCTTTGCTACCTATGAGGAAAACGATGCCTTCGAAGGCTATGTAATCTCCAGCGATGAAGGGGGAAATTTCTATAAGAAAATATATGTGCAAGCCGCTGATAAGTCGGGCACTATTGCCGTTTCCATTGATAAAAAAGGACTCTACGGAGAGTACCCTGTAGGAGCGAAAGTACAAGTACGGCTCAAAGGCACCACTGTATGGTATGCCAGCCGTTACTCCCTTTTGGAGGTAGGCTATGGCTATGGCAAGACCGCAGGGGGTAACCTCAAGATAGGTCACCTGACCCCTGCTATGTATCCCGAAGTATTGCTCCTCACAGGAGAGAAGGCTTCCATAAGCCAATTGGCTACTACTTTTACCAATTTGCGATTTGAAGCACGTACACAAGCCAATAAGCTCCTGGTACTCGATGGGGTATATTTCAAAACCGAAGATGTAGGAAAGACCTTCCACACCTCCGATAATCAGTATAATACCACTTACACACTCACCGATAAGGCAGGAGGTACACTCCCCTTCCTTACCAGTAACTACGCCGCTTATATCAAAGACCATGTGCCCGCTGGTCGCTTGCGTATCACAGGGGTACTGACCATGTACAACAACAACCCACAGTTCTATATCAATGATATAAAGGGAATAGAAAAAAGTGAATAGTGAATAGTGAACAGTGAAGAATGAAAAATGAAAAGTGAATAGCAAAGCCAGCAAATACTGAGAGCTGGGTATGTATGATTCACACTAACAATAAACAACAATTTAAATACTATAACGACATGAAAAAGTTACTTTTATTAGCCCTTTCTTTTGGGCTATTAGCATCCTGTAGTAAGGATGATAAGAATGGCATTCCGCCTGTGGATCCCAGCAAACCGACAGACAAGCCAGAGGATAAGCCTGCAACTGCCCTAGAGGCAAAAGACCTAAAAGTAGCCGACTATGAGAGCTACCGAGACAAAAAGGAGAAAGTAAGACTCCATGGAGAAATCGCCGAAGTAAACAATGATAGATCTTACTTTAAGCTCAGTGACGGAACTTTGGTGCAAATCTTTACTCCTACATTCAAAGATTTGAAAGAAGAGACTACCAAAAAACTTAAAACAGTGGGACAAGAGCTTACTGTAGTAGGTACTTTCACTGATTACCCCCTCAAAAATGGAACGGTTGTTAAGGAAATCCTCTACAAAAGCGAAGCTGACCTTACCTTTGGTAAAACTCCTGAGGTAAAACCTGAACCCAAACCAGAGCAACCTGTAGTAACTTTGGAAGCCTCCACCGCTACTGTAAATGACTATCAAGCAGGAAAAACGGTAAAACTTCATGGTAATATTGTCATCGAAGGAAATAAGTCCTATTTCAAATTCTCTGACAATACACTCATCCAAATCTTTGCTCCTAAGAAAACTTTTGATGCTCTTACTGAAGAGGCAAAAAACAAACTCAAAATCGCAGGTCAAGAACTCACTGTAGTAGGTACTTTCACTAATTACAATGATGTAAAAGAGATTGTTTATGAAAAAGAGGCAGACCTTACTTTTGGTAAAACTCCCGAAGCAAAACCTGAACCCAAACCAGAGCAACCTGTAGTCACTTTGGAAGCCTCCACAGCTACTGTGAATGACTTTCAAGAAGAAAAAGTAGTGAAAGTCCATGGTACGATTACTGTACAAGTAGAAAATAAACATAAGAGATCTTATTTCAAATTCTCCGACGGTACCCTTATCCAATTCTATGTAAGGGATTACGAAAAAACCCTCTCTCAAGAAGTCAGAACCAAACTTGAGACAGAAGGACAAGAAGTTACCGTAAAAGGTACATTCAAAACCTATACAAAAACCGACAAGAAAACAGGTACAAAAACTGATATTAGACAAATCGTGTACGAAAGTGCTGCTGATCTTACTTTCTAATCAGTAAACCTCAGTGGTCAGAAGTCAGAAATCAGAGCTGACAACTGATAACAGACTACTGGCCACTGACTACTGATAACTGGCGGCTGAATCTATAACCCTAAATAAAACACATATGAAAAGATTATTTCTACTTTTAGCGCTTGCTCCCTCACTGATGTGGAGCCAAGAGAACCTCAGAAAAAACCTTAGCGAGGACGGCAAGACCTACATCAAGGCCAATGTATCGGCTACCCTTTGGGCAAGATACATAGATGCCAACCCCAACACCATGGTCAATGGATCTGGGGTAAGCCGTATTACCGATGTCTCTATCCGCCGCTTGCGTATAGGCGTGCAAGGTCAACTCACCCCAAGGGTCTATGTATATGGACTTTTCGGAGGTAACAACTACAACTTTACCAGCAAAGCTAAAGACAAAATCGGCATCCTTGACCTCTATGCAGACTACCAATTTGCCCCTGAGTTCACCGTTGGTTTGGGTAAGTTTGGATGGAATGGTAGCCGTAACGCTATGAAAGCCAGTGGTAGCATGATGGGGTTAGATGGACCTGCTTTTCCACTCTTTACCGTAAGTATGAACGACGATGTCGTACGTAGTTTTGGGGGATTTGCCAAAGGACAAATTCAGAACCTAAGTTATGTATTTACCATCAAAAGTCCCTATGCTGTTACCACTGCTGAGAAAGAAGGCGTAGTAGGTTATGCCAAGAATGCTCCTCACAAGCAGTATTCCGCTCACCTCAAATACGATTTTTGGGAGAAAGAAAGTAACAAAACTCCTTATACAGTAGGTACTTATGTAGGTGCTAAAAAGGTACTGAACCTCTCCTTGGGCGGTGTATATCAAAAGGATATGATGAGCGAACTACAAGGAGGTGTACCTAAGTACTATGATTACAAAAACTTCTCTGCTGAAGCCTTCCTAGACACCCCTCTTTCCGAGCGCAATGATGCTATTACCGTGAATGCTGGTTACTATTTCACCGATTTTGGTCGTGATTATGTAAGAAATGTAGGCTATAACAACGTAGCTGATACAGGTGCTACTGGTTATTTCAACGGAGGAGGTAATACTTATCCTATGATGGGAACAGGAAGTACTTTTTGCCTCTTAGGAGGATATCTCTTTGGTAAGAGCGAAAATTGTAATACTCGTATACAACCAAACTTTGGTATCCAATATTCCAAATTTGACGGTCTCAAAGATCCTATGGTAACATACGACCTTGGTGTGAATGTCTTCTTCAAGGGGCACAGTAACAAGCTCAGCTTCTGTTACCAAAACCGTCCTATATACAACCTACAAAAAGAAGTAGATAGCCGCAGGGGCGACTTTATCTTACAATATCATATCGTATTGAACTAATGAAAGCAGTTATATTAGATAGAAATACACTATCTTCCCAAATGGAACTAACTGTTCCAGAAGGGGTTACCCAATGGGTAGTATATGAAAGTACCCGTCCCGACCAAGTGGTGAGCCACTTGGAAGGGGCGGATATTGCCATCACCAACAAGGTGAAAATAGGCAAAGAACATATGGAGCAGCTCCCACAGCTAAAGCTTATCCAACTTACTGCCACCGGCACCGACAATATAGACAAGGCTGCCGCTGGGGAGCGTGGTATAGAAGTCAGGAACGTAGTGGGCTACTCCACCGAGAGTGTAGCAGAGCACTTCTTTATGCTTCTTTTGGCCGCTATGCGAGGGCTAAAACCTTACCATACCGCCGTAGCCGACGGCTCTTGGCAGGCCGATGGGCGTTTTTGCCTTACTGAACCCTCTATTCTGGACTTACACACTCGTACCTTGGGAATCATAGGGGTTGGAAATATTGGCAAAGCCATTACCGAGCGTGCTAAAGCCTTTGGTATGCGCGTACTTTGGGCGGAGCGTGAGGGAAAAGCGCCACGCAACGCAGAATATACCGACTTTGACACCGTCTTGGCTCAGAGTGATGTCATCTCGCTCAACACCCCCTTGACAGAAGAGACTCGCCACCTTATCTCGGCTCGTACTATTGCCAAAATGAAGCGCAAGCCACTAGTAATCAACGTTGCCCGTGGCGCAGTGGTAGATCCTCAAGCCGTGTATGAGGCGCTAGAAGCAGGGCAACTACTGGGCTTTGCCACCGATGTATTCGAGAGCGAACCCCCTGTGGCTGGTGATCCCCTACTGAAACTAGCCGCTCACCCCAGAGTGCTGCTCACCCCCCATGTGGCATGGGCTAGCGAATATGCCCTTGACAAACTTTGGAAAAAGGTAAAAAGCCAGATTGAAGAATTTATTAAGTGAATAGTGAAAAGTGAATAGTGAATAACTCTCCTTTCACTATTCACTTTTCATTCTTCACTTTTCACTTTTCACTTATTATGAGTCATCGTGTTGTGGTTACTGGTATGGGGATTTATTCCTGTATAGGTACATCTGTAGAGGCGGTAAGAGACGCCTTATATGAAGGGAAATCGGGGATCATCTTTGATCCTGAGCGCAAGGCATACGGTTATCGTTCTGCCTTGACTGGCTATGTGCCTGCCCCCCAGCTCAAGGGCGTATTGGGGCGGCGGGAGCGAATCTCCATGGGAGAAGAGAGCGAATATGCTTATATGGCTACCGTGGAAGCCCTCTCTCAGGCTCGTATAGACCCTGACTTTCTCAAAGCTCAAGAAGTGGGTATCCTCTACGGGAATGACAGTGTAGCCGAATCGGTGATCCTTACCAATGACAAGATACGCGAGAAGGGCGATACCACCCTTGTAGGCTCTGGGGCGGTCTTCCGTACAATGAACTCTACCGTAACGATGAACCTCTCCACCCTTTTTGGTCTTAGAGGGGTTAATATGAGCATCAGTGCGGCCTGTGCCAGCGGCTCCCATGCGGTAGGCTTGGGCTATCTGCTCTTGCAAAGTGGCATGCAGGAAATCGTCCTATGCGGAGGAGCACAGGAGACTAACAAATACAGTATGGGCAGCTTTGATGGCTTAGGGGTTTTCTCCACTCGCGAGGACACCCCCCAGCAGGCCTCCCGCCCGTTTGATGCAAGGCGTGACGGACTGGTACCCAGCGGAGGGGCTGCCACTCTTGTTTTAGAGACTTATGAGAGTGCGCAGCGACGTGGCGTGCCTATCTTAGCCGAGATTGTGGGCTACGGCTTCTCCTCCAATGGCGGGCATATCTCCACCCCCAATGTAGAGGGACCTGCCACCGCTATGGCACGAGCCTTGGCCAATGCGCATCTGCAAGCCAAGGACATAGACTACATCAATGCCCATGCCACCTCCACCCTTGTGGGCGATGCCAATGAGGCAAAGGCTATCTACCAACTATTTGGCAGCCAGACTCCCATAAGCTCTACCAAGTCCATGACAGGGCACGAGTGCTGGATGGCAGGCGCCAGTGAACTGGTGTATTCTATCCTGATGATGCAAAACGACTTTATCGCCCCGAACATCAATATAGAAGCACTTGATGAAGACTCCCAAAAGCTCCATATCATCACCCAAACTACCCAACAGCCTATACGCGCTTTTCTATCTAATTCCTTTGGCTTTGGCGGAACAAATTCAGCCATAATAGTGGTTAATGGTTAATGGTTAATGCCATTAATGATTAATGCCATGCCCTTGCTGGCACGAGCTGCAAGAAACGCGCCAGCAGAGGAGTTGTACAACCTAGAAAAAACGTAAAATGGAGATTTCAAGTAGAAAAATAATTATAGTCATATGTATATTGATTCCATTTACATTTTTATCATGTATAGGAATGCGTCATAAAGGTTTATGTAAGGGATTTATCAATGAAAAATCGTTTGTATTAGGCGCATCTACGATTAAGGATATTCAAAAAAGATTCAATGCTTACAAAGATTTAGAAATCTTTCCCAATAATGATAGTCTTTATATCACTAAGATTGAGGAAAAAGAAGGTTTTATAAAGGTATTATCTCAAAAAAGATTTCTATTTAAGGATAGTTTGCTTCAAAAAGTTGAATTAGTGGTAAGTACAAGTTGTTGTTGGAATAATGATTTCAAAGAAGACGATTTTGCACAGCATAAAGATGAAATTTTTAACGCCTATAACAAGTATATTTATACCATAAAGTCAGAAAATTCAGCATCAGAATGCTTTCATTTTCAAAATATTGATACGACCCTATTTCATAAAACCACGCTATTTAAGTGGGAAGAATCAGACCTACAAAGAAGTCACTAACTATATTATAAATCCCCTGCTGGTATATTAATCATTATTGGCATTAATCATTGATTAACATGAAACTCTTCTATTTTCTTAGCTTCCTCACCATTGGGTGGGTATATGGAAAGCCCCTTGCGGAGGTAGGGGGAGAAAGTCCTCCGCTCTTTTGGGAAGCCTCGGTGGAGGTAGAGGGAGAAAAGGTATATCTAATTACTCAATATACCATAGGTGATGGGGTTACTTCTTTGTCTTGTACTAAGACACCGGTGCCTATCAGTCCTGGTGGGGTACAAATGATTAACTATGATGAAGATTGGCTTATAGTTGCCAATGAGGATTATCACTACTACATCTGGGGATACCACAGTGAGGAAGCGAAAGTAATCCCACTATTTCCCACCCGAGAAGTGAGTGAGGTAATCGCGAGAGGACACATCTATTTCACCCAAGGAACTTGGTATTATCTTGACTATGCTAAGCGCTCATCATACGAAGATCCTATTGAGATTACTAAAGAAGTCCTCACCGACTTTCCTACCCAAGATGTGGTTGTCCTACATACCTCTGAGACAAAAACACTCCTAAAGGACACCCATAAGGTATATATGTACCGAGAGGAGAGCTATATGGAGAGAAGTATCGAGGTTGTAGAGGGATTGGACGCCCAAAAGGTATGTTGGGTAGAGGGCGGTTATGGCTCTTATGGTTACCTATGTGATTATCTATATGACGAGGATACTTTCTATATAACTATGTATGACTTTCCTCGGTTAAATGATTATACAGAGGAATTTACTCGCGAAGGATTCACCCAAAAATTCACCGAAGGAACGCTTGTTCGTTATGGACAGAAGACACACCACAAGGGCGCTTTTTGGGATTTCCATGAGGGGCGCTTGTGGTTCTGTGAAGGCTTTGCTATCATTCCCAGAGAAGATATAACCTACGAGGCGTCGCTGGATTTGCTCCAAAAGGACGGAAAGTACTACAGAGACTATTCCCATTATTACCACCGAGACCTTGATGGTTATAATCGTCCGATAGACCTCTCAGCCGTAAAGAATCCTCAGCAATTGCATATTATCGAGATGCCTAAAAAATCCTTTTTGGCCAAATATCTCTTTTATTACGATGGTCTTGCCTATTATGTAGTGTATGAGAATCGGTTTTTTCCTATGGAAATCAGTCCATTGCAGGAAAAGATACTCTCAGCAAGTGAAAGGTATAACACCACTCATCCAGGCGAAGAGTTTGTTCTCATAGATGGTAAAATGGTTTTCTATTACCTTCGGTGGATAGAAGACATAAAAGGGTTCAAAAACCACCCTTTTTGCCCTATTAAAGTCACTCGTGAGCTACCCCTTAGCTCCCCTTTGAGGGATATAGGGGTCGGATATGTTACCCAAGATTGGCTTATCTTAGGTGAGCATTGTATCAAGAACCACACAGACTACCAAAGCCTTAGCTTTGTTGGTGCTACTAAGGATATGACCCTATACCTCTCCTACAAAGCAGCTCCTACCTATTACTACTTCAAGGACAAAAATCGGAAGTACTGCTACAAATATACAGATAAGAAGCTCTCGCTTGTCAGCGAAGAGAAGGACGTATGCAATAGAGTGAAAAGTGAAAAGTGAAGAATGAAAAGTGAAAAGTAAAGCCAGCGAATACTTGGAACTGGGTATGTGGGTGAAAAGTAAAAAATTCTTTGGTTTTTAGCGAAAAAAATCGTATTTTTGTGTCATCATAAACCTAATGCTTGTTGGTCGGTGCCAATAAGTTCTTTTTAAATATTTACTTATCATGAAAGAAAAAATAGAAAAAATGAGAAACGGCAAAGGCTTCATCGCTGCCCTTGACCAAAGTGGAGGAAGTACTCCTAAAGCCTTGAAACTCTACGGTATAGAGGAAAGCGCCTACAAGAACGATGCCGAAATGTTTGACCTTATCCACCAGATGCGTACCCGCATTATCAAGAGTCCTGCCTTCAATGACCAGAAAATCCTTGGGGCTATCCTCTTTGAACAAACTATGGATAACAAGATTGACGGCAAATACACCGCCGAATATCTTTGGGAAGAAAAACATATCCTTCCTTTCCTAAAAGTAGATAAAGGGCTTGAAAACTTAGACGAAGATGGTGTACAGCTAATGAAGCCTATCAGCAACCTAGCTGACCTACTCAAAAGAGCCAACGAACACCATGTATTTGGTACCAAGATGCGTTCGGTAGTAAAGAAAGCTTCTAAAGCAGGTATCGCCCGCATCGTAGACCAACAGTTCGAAGTAGCTGCTCAAATCATCGCTGCTGGATTGGTGCCTATTATCGAGCCTGAAGTAGATATCAATATTCCTGACAAAGCCGAAGCAGAGGCTATTCTTCGTGAGGAAATCCTCAAACACTTAGACAAACTTCCTGCCACTTCCGATGTGATGCTTAAGCTCACCCTCCCTACTGTAGCTAACTTCTACGAACCTCTTACTAAGCACCCTAGGGTGGTACGTGTTGTAGCCCTTTCTGGAGGTTATTCTCGCGAAAAAGCCAATGAGATCCTCGCTAAGAACCATGGTGTGATCGCCAGCTTCTCCCGCGCACTCTCCGAAGGCCTTTCTGCACAACAATCCGATGCTGAGTTCAATAAAACCCTCGCTGATTCTATAGAGGGTATCTATGAGGCATCCATTAAATAGTGACTAATGACTAGTGACTAATGATTAGTGACTAACGACAGTGACTAGTGATTAATACCATAATGGATTAGTCACTAGTCACTTGTCATTAGTCACTAATTAACTGCTTCTACGGTGATTTGTTCGTTCTTCATCATCTCGCGTAGAATGGTTTCTATGCCTTGCTTGAGGGTACGCTTGGAGGAGGGACAGCCATTGCAGGCACCTTGGAGAAGTACCTTAACTACTTGGTTTTGCTTGTCATAGCTGACAAACTGTATATTACCGCCGTCGCTGGAGACCGCAGGCTTTACGTATTGGTCTAAAATAGCGACAATCTTCCTCGAATACACATCGCCCAAGGACGGTAAGCCCTTAGGCCTATCCTGCTCTGTTACGGAGACTTTCACCACTGGTTTTCCTTCCATAAGATACAAGCGCAAAAACTCCCTTAGTTCCATCATGATATCTTCCCATAATACTCTGGGTTGGCGAATGATAGAAATGTAATTACTATCAAAAAACACTTCCTTGATATAAGGCAGCTTAAAGAGTTCGGTAGCCAAAGGCGACTCTGCCGCTTCTTCGGGGGACTTATATTCGTACACACGGCTGACGAGCTTCTTGTTGGCTACAAACTTCATAGCCATAGGGTTGGGAGTACTCTCCACATAGATTGTGATAGGAATACGCTTGGCTGGTGCAGGCTCCTGGGTAGGGGTTGTCTCTTGGGCTATAATAGGGCGACCTGTCGAAAGATAGTTCTCTACCTCTTGGGTAACCTCCTGAGCCACGTCCTCCCACTTGATGATCGGCAAGGCCTCCAAGGCAATAAAATTGGCCGAGAAATAAACCGTCTTGACAAAGGGCAGTTGTAGGAGCTCCTGAGCCAGAGGTGAGTCTGTGACAGGTGTGTCGCACTCATATTGGTAATTGCCCTTGACTAAGACCTCTGGGGCTTCGAGCTTGATAATGGCGGGGTTGGCTGTGTATTGTATCTGTAGTTTCATTTTATAATCTCAATGGCTTTCTGCAATAAAAGGTTGTTAGGTATGGAGATTTGCGCTCCTGAATCGGTTTTGAGCAGCGTATAGAAAGAGCTGATGTCCTTGATCTCGGCCTCTATAGGAAAATCCTTGTCCATAACACGGATTCTGTCACCTATTTTGAAAGGAAAAGAGAAGAAGAGAATGATTCCTGCCGTTACATTGCTCAGTATAGACCATTGGGCAAAGAAGCCTACCCCTACTACGGTAAGTATAGAGGAGATGAAGAGGAATATCTGGTCGGGCTTTACCCCCCAAATGGAGATGAGCACCAAAAGGAGCAGAGCCGCGAGTAGGACATCAATATACTTTTTGACCAGCTGGGTACGTGCTTTGGGGAATTCTGACTTGGCTCCCATTTTCGTCACTAAGGAATCGGCAAAGCGCTTAACCACGAAATAGACAATAAGCGTTACCCCTGTAGCAACAATAAAGGGATATTTTTCAAGGGCAAAATCTATGATAACCATAATTCTAATGACGAGTGACGAGTGACTAACGACGAGTGACGAGTGACTAATGACGAGTGACTAATGACGAGTGACTAATGACGAGTGACTAATGACAAGTGACTAATGACGAGTGACTAATGACTAATGAGGGGCAAAGATACAACATTTTGGAGGAAAAGTCAAGGGAATAATGAGCCGATGAGCATTTTGCCCTTTACCTCGTTATCTTTTTTTGTACTTTACCTAATTGGCTTTTTTTGTACTTTACGTAATCAGCGCAGCGCTTTTTGTTCTTTAACCAATCAGCTTACAACCCATATTTCTCCGTTGTGGTATTCTGCTAAGAAGATTTCGGAGGCGCTGTTATAGCTTTGCTTTTGGAGTTCTTCCAGTAGCCATTCTTCGGTTTTGTCGACATCTTCTAACCAGGGGGCAAAAGTAATGATAATTTGTCAATTAGCAAGTGAGTGTATTTACCAATGGCTAACAAAGAAAATAATTAACAATAAACAATTAATAATTAACAATTAAATTTGTATTTTTGCCACAAGGCTTGTGTTTTTTAGCAAAAAACATCTTTATATCTAACTTATTAAAAACCAAAAAATTACACCCTTTTTTATGAAGTGTTTCTTATCACTATGTTTCTTATTTTGCACGTCTCTCGCTTTGGCGCAACCGCTGTGGGAGCATAGAGCTTTGCAGTATAATCAATATAGTATCGGTAAAGACTTCTTCAACATCAACCAACCCTTGCAAGTAAGCGATGAGGGGGAACTGCTTTTCTCCCCTGAGGAGAACCTATTGTATGCCCTGCACAATACCGAGGTAGAGGAGTATTTCAAAGGAGAAGATGTGGGGGTGTTTCTCAAGAAATATAAGCTACAAGATAGGCTCTTTTTCGGCTTTAGCAAGAGCATCTATACGGGGAGTACTTATGAACAGCTCTTACCGCAAAAGGTAGGGTATGTAGGGGCACGCTATTCCCATTTTGTACTGATAGATAAGCTGATCTACTTCACCGCTATTGCCCCATCAGAAGCATCGTTTAAGCTGATGAGCTATGATGGGCGTTATTTTCAGGAATTAGAGGAACACCACCACTATGTGTATGTGCTCTCTGTCAATAGTGTCCCTTATCGCTGCATATTAGGGGAGAACTATACCGATATCAAGTGCTTAGAGCCAGGGGGAGAGGCTCAGGTATTCCCATGGGCTTTTACCCCTATCTATATGCGTTCGATAGGAGATTTCTATTTTATCAAACCCGAAAACAATGGGCTTTTTCGCTATGCTCGTACGCTAACGACCAAAGTTTTGCCACCGAATAGGAATGAGAACAAGAACTTTGGCCGCTATTACCTCTACAATGACGGCAACGAGCTGATATTGTATGATTTAGAAAAAGATCTAGAACCCATATCGGTTACCACCACTATCAAGTCGGCCTACTATAAGGCCTTTTCGGAGGACTCCAAAAGCCTATACCTAGGCAGTAACAACCAGCTTACGCGCCTATTTACCTACTTGAAAACCTATCCGAGGTTGTATAATGACACCAATACTGACCGTCTTTTTGGTCTTGCGCTGACCCCTTCGGGCAAGCTATGGGCGGGTAGCTACAATGGCGGTTTCTCGGTGATTGATCAGGACAAACTTATTAAGAGTCCACTTAAGACCTTACAGATAAATTATGGAGCGCTTCCCATAGGAGAAAAAGTACTCTTTAGCAGTGCTCATAAGGGGTTATTCCTCTTTGAGTCGCCAACGAGTTATACCAAGGTGAGCGACACCATTGTCTCTCATTTCAACTTTCTCTCTGCCGAGCAAGTTCTCTATACCGATGTGCAAGATTATGGACTGGCCTACAAGCCTTTGGCACAGCTAGAGCAGCGGCAAATCCCTTGGAAATCTATAGGCAAGAAGCAAGGCCTGACCCTTAACCACTGTCAGGGTATTGCTCAAGATAGCAGGGGGCACATTTGGACAATTTCTATGCAGGGGGTTGCCCGTTATGACCCACGCACCAATAGGGCGCAGACACTTCTGTATGACAAGCAACAATCCCCCCTTAGGGGCTATACCCTACTGGCGGACTCTCATGGTATATTGTGGCTGGGCAGTGAAAAAGGCCAACTCTATTACTACACCCCTTCTGATCGGGAACAAGTGGATAAGACGGACTTTCACCTTCTGGAACACCCCCTTTTGCTGGGCAATGACCGTCCTATTATGTTTCTGCACCAGTGGCGGGACTACCTCATCGTAGGGGTAACCAATAAGCTCTTTGTTGTCTCCCTGAGCGAATTTGCCAGAGGCAAAGCCAATGTGCGCTACCTGAACCCCTATGCAATGAATCTGCAAGACCCCTTGGAGCGTACCTGTGTGGCCAGTAACCCCAAGGATGACCATATCTGGTTTGCCTCCTCCAATATGCTTTTTCGTTGGGATATTGCCCAATGGCTCTCTTTGGCTGATTTCAAGGTAGAGCCTACCCTGACTATCAACACAGGTAAGAACATCTATAAGTCTCGTGTAGATGACCCTATCTCATTGGAAGTCAATGAGAACTCCTTTGAGATACGACTTCATTACCAGAGCAAGGACAATCTGCCTCGCTATGTGATTCCAGCCCTCTATAGGGATAGTCGAGAGGAAGCCATAGCGCAAGGAAGCCTTACGACCGAAACCGAATACCGCTATCAAAACCTCTCGGCAGGCGATTATATCTTCTCACTAACCGTTTGCCAAAACGATGGAACTTATACGGAGCTGAAATATCCTATCCGTGTGAAGCGTTCCATCTGGCAAAACAGCTATTTTTGGCTAGTGATGATCCTCATTCCTGCCTCCACTGGACTGTATCTGCTCTACAACATGAGGCGTATGGATAGGCAGGACAGGGAAATCGCACTGCTTACCATAGGCAACCTCGGTAAGCAATTCCGCCCGCACTTTATGCTCAATGCCCTCAATAGCCTTGGGGCAGAACTCTATGACAACCCACATGCAGAGCGTATCATCTCCCATATAGGAGAAAATATCTCGATCATGCACCGCTATTCCCAAGAGCAAACCCCTTTCATTCCTTTTAGTCAGGAATGGAAGCTCACCGAGAATACCATTGCCATACAGCGGGAGATCTTCCTGCCCGACTTGCAAGTACAGATTGAGAATATAGAGGCTATCCCCTCCGACTATCGTATGCCTATGGGAATCCTACAAGTGATCGTGGAAAACTCCCTACTACATGGACTCAGACACAGGACAGAGCCTCCTCAGCTACTGCGTATTGCCTTCTGGGAACGTGTCAATATATACGGCATCAGTATCTCCGACAATGGCGTAGGAGTGGCAGCCTCCAAGAAATATGCCGGGGTACAGCGACATGGCACAGGACTGAAAAACATACAGCGTATTCTTAGAATCTTGGATAAGCATTTTGATGATGCCATCACCATCTCCATGACTGACAAGGACAAAGACGACCCTAAGTACCCAGGCACTGTAACTATAATACAACTCAAGAAATCAATTAATTATGAAAAAATCAACCTTTAAGTACCTCGTTATAGAAGATGACAAAAGCATCTGGAAGAACATCTCAGCCCGTATGCAGAAGTTTCTCCAGTGGAAGGCTGTTCCCTTTACAGACAGCCTAGAGGAGGCCATCACCCTAATAGACACCCATCGCCCTGACCTTATCTTCTCCGACTGGAGTATTCGCGGGGGCAATGCCTACCCTATCCTTACCCATATTCACCAGAGTTCGGGCTATACCCCTTATATTATCTTTTTCACAGGCTACCAAGGGGAGAACCCCGAAATCCCACAAATCGTCTTTAACGAATTTCCTTTGGTCAAGAAATACCTCGTTAAGCCTATTTTTCAGCAACTTACCGAGAACCTCACCCAGTATATAGCCGAGGCAGAAGCCTTAGCCGAGGGAGAGCAGGAGACCCCTGTTTTCATAGAAAACTACCTCAAGCAACAAGTACGTATCTTCCCCAAGCAGATTCTTTGTATTTTGCAGGACGAGGAAAACCCACGCCTGAAGGTACTCCACTGCTTATCTGGGCAGACCATACAGCTGAAACAAACCTGGGAGGAAATTCATCGCTTCTGTGTGGAGCACCAGCTCTCTATCTTTGTCGCCAATACCCGAAAGGCGATTGTCAACCGTGAATACATACTGCGCATGAACCGTCCGTTCTTATGGCTCGAAGGCGGCTTGCGTATTCAAGTATCTCGCGAACAGTGGCCTTTGCTCACTTCAGAAAGCTAAAAACACCCCCATATTACCTTTCGTGCACAAATATTTACACTTCATGCACGAAAACGCGCTTTGTTCTTGACAAGTACAAAAAAAGCACTACCTTTGCAATGTCAAACAGAAAGAAAGAGTAGTTTTATAAGTTTTAAGACACATTTCTTTTATGTTCTAAAGAATAGATTTTTTTGCGTTTTTTATTTTAGACAGTGAGGAATAAAGCACCTTCGCCCCCAAGGAAAAGAAACTAAACCTAAAAGCCCATACCTAATTATAGGACAAGGTGCTTAGTTCTTTGCTGTAAGCGCAACCATATAGAAAAGAAAGTTTTCATCTCTTTATATAGTAATTAGATTTTTTGTGTTTTTATTTTAGATTAGAGTAAGGAGATAAGTCTCCCACAAAAGAGGCTTATCTCTCTCCTCTCTAATTGAAAAGCAAAGAAATGATGAAACACACATTTGGCAATTCTCAGATTAACCAATATACCAGTAGAATGAAATAGTGAACCATTACCTTTTATTTATTGTCTTTTAGGAGTCAGTCGCCTTAGCAAGGATTTTCGTGAAACAAGCAACTAGATTTTATTTCTTTATCTCTCTAAACATTCATAAGACAACTAAACAATCATATATAACTTTTATCTCCCAAGGAGATAGTAAATGAAAGGTAATACTATTCACTAAAGAAAGATCTTCAAAGAAAATTAAGTGCATTTTTTCATACAAGAAAGGGGAAAGGGCTGTTTCTAAAAGTGGTAGAACAGTCTTTTCTTATTTTTTTCCGGTACTTCCATAGCCTCCTGTGCCACGTTCTGTTTGGGAAAGTTCCTCTACGAGGACGAATTGCGCTACTTCATGCTTGGCGATGACCATTTGAGCGATACGCTCTCCGTTGGCCACTTCAAAGCGCTCCGCTGAGAGATTAATCAGCAAGACAGAAATCTCCCCCCTATAATCGGCATCTATAGTTCCTGGTGAGTTCAGTACGGTAATCCCATGCTTGAGCGCCAATCCACTACGCGGACGCACCTGTGCCTCATAACCCTCTGGCAGTTCTATATAAAGCCCTGTGGGAATGAGCTTGCGCTGCATAGGCTCAAGAATAACGGTTTGTTCAAGGTGCGCCCTTAAGTCGACCCCTGCCGACCCTACGGTCTGATACGCGGGCAATGCATGCCCTGAACGGTTGATGATTTTTATTTCCATATCTTTTAAATTAAGAGTGAATAGTGAAAAGTGAATAGCGAACGAATCATGGCACTTTTCACTATTCATTTTTCATTTAGATTGTTTTTTTAGTTTTTAGTTGTTAGTGATTAGTGGTTAGTGGTTAGTGGCTAGTTTAGAGTTCATCATTAATTTGACAGCTACAATGGTATAAAGAATGAAAAGGCCACTTCCTATCCATATATTTCTGTTCAACACATAGAAATACAAGAGCGAAAAGGCTACCGATAGCCCTAGGAAGCCACCGATGCGTGTCCAATTATAAGGAACAGGGTATTGGCGTTGCCCAAGCCAGCCCGATAGGCACATCATACCCCCATAGGCCAAGAAGGTTGCTACGGCGGCTCCCATATAGCCCCACAGCGGAATAAGGCTAAGGTTGGCCACCACTGTAATCACCCCACCTACTACGGAAATCAGCGCCCCCCAATAGGTACGGTCGGTTACCTTGTACCAAACCGACATGCTATGGTATAGCCCTAAGCATAGATTGGCCATCAGTACAAAAGGGACAATCTTGAGTCCCTCCCAATAGGCTTTGTTAGGAATCAGCAACCACTTGAGTTGGTCTATATATACGCAAACAAACAGCAGTATCCCCCCCGCAAAGATAGAAAAATACTCAGTTACCTTTGCATAGGTCGCAGGAGCATTCTTATCAGCGGCATTGGAAAAGAAAAACGGCTCTACTCCTAGCTTATAAGCGGTAATAAAGAGTGTCATAAAGACCCCCATCTTATAACAACCCGCATATAGACCTACCACAGCATCGGCCTGATCGGCGGGGTAGAGCATACGGATAAAAACGCGGTCAAAAGCCTCATTGACCGAGAAAGCAATCCCCGCTATCAATACAGGAAAGGCGTAAGCAATCATTTCTCGCCACAGTGCTCGATCCCACTGCAAGCCTACCCGCCTATAGAGCGGTAGCATATAGAGGAAGGTCAGCAAGCTAGCTATAAGATTGGCTATGAAGATGTATTGGGTCTTGTCAGCGATAAAGGTAAAGGTAGGCAGCTCATACCCTTGTCGCTCTAAGTAGGGCAGGTAAAGCAGGAAAAGCAAGTTAAGCCCCAGATTGACCACCACATTGCCTATCTTGATCAGCGAATAGCGTAGCGACTGTCCTGCATTGCGCAACCAAGCAAAAGGAATAGCCACCAGAGCGTCCAAGGCTAAAATCCATATCGCATAGCGGATATAGGCAGCAGGATAGCTGAGCCACTGTGCGATATACTCACTACAGAGCAAGCCCACCAGCAAGAAACCCAACGAACTCACTGTCAAGGAGAAAAGGCTCGTGGAGGCGACCTTTTGGGCGTCCGCTCCCTTATTCATAAACCTGAAAAAGGCCGTTTCCATGCCATAGGTCAGCAGTACATTGCCCAGTATCATATAGGCAAAAAGTCCCTGATAGAGGCCATATTGCGCCTGAGAAAGGGTCTGTGCGCTGGTATGCAATGGTGTCAGAACCAGGTTCAATACCCGTGGCATCACTGTAGCCAGCCCATAAATCGCTGTATGCTTAAATAATCGTTTTATACTCAAGGGTTGATTTTTTAAAGGTCATTGTCATTTGTTATTGTTGCGGCTCGTCTTAGAGCTAAGAAGGCCTCTTTCAATGGCTGAGAAACAGAACTGATAGGCTCGGCCAAAACCATGGACTGGTATATGTTGAGAAAATCATTCCGCTGACGATGAAAGAAATGTAAGAAGTGACGTATAAAACCTATACAATCTAAAATAACAAATTCGATCTGCGTTCTTTCATAGAGTGATTTTGCATATTCTGCCACTTCAAGAGTTATAGTGTCTGTCGTAATAAAGATATAGTTATCAATCTTGTGTTCTGATGTTGAAAGTTTCTGTAAAGCAATATCAAGATCCGTTTTAGTGACACACTTATCTTTCATCTCATAACAAGTTACCATCCTATTATCACTAGTTAGTAGGATTTCAACATCTCCGATGGAGCCTGATTGCTTATCAGCCGCATGGTGATCCTCTAAGGGTTTGTTTTCTTCTCCTATTTGTTCTTTAATGGTTTGATAAGCAGAAGCAACCATTAGAACAGGTAGGCGACTGGTTCCCTTGCAGCTTAAATGTTGTGTTAGTAGCGTTACAATTTCTTCACTGGCCAGGGGTAAAGAATCTTCGGTTTGTTTCAGGTCTGCTATTAATTGTTTCATTCGCCTTTCATCTTCCGATTTGATAAGGAGTAGAAGACGAATAATTTCCTGTAGCACATTCTCAGGGCTTTCTTCCCTTGAGTGGATTATATTTAGGATTTCAAGGGTGTAGGTATACACCTCTTTAGGTCTGCCTACAAGTATAAGATCTGTTGTCAGTGGTCTGTTCAGATTTCTAAAGGCAGGGGTCAGATAAGCTGTGGTTGGGTTGCAAGGCAATTTGTATTTATGAACTAATAGTTCAACAAATTTCTCATCATAGAAGCGACCTGAATAGGTGTCTTTGCCTTCAATCTCTGTATATGGTTTACGAATATCAATAGAAGGTTGGTCAAGCTTGGCAAGCAGGCATGACATCAGAAAGCGAATAGGAGCTTTGTTAGAATGGCATCTACAAACAAACTCAACCTTATCTCTTATAGTTTCTTGAAGGAAGCTTTCTTCTGGGTGTTCTTTGGCACTTCGGTATATCTTTTCTAAAATCTCTAAAGGAGTCATATTATTCATTGCCTGAAAGAGGATAGGTATTTTTAGATTTCAATTCTTCTATATTATAATTCACCCAAAGCACTTCCTGTCTGGTATCCTTGGTTGAATGAATGGTTCTTTCAGGACTATAAATTTTTGTCCATTTGCTGGAAGGATATAATTCCTCCATGAGTTCACATTCGTAGTTGGAAATAGCAGCAAGTCCTTCAATAGTGTTAAGAACCTTGGCCAATTCTATATGATCATAATTATCCATCTCATAACTATAAGCCTTGGTATCACCACGAGTCTCATGTAGGTAAGGCGGATCACAATAGAATAAAGTTTGCTTGCTATCATAGAGTGTAATAGCATCTATGGCTGGACGATTTTCTATTTGCACCCGCAGGAGTCTTTCGGCAATGAAGTCCAACTGTTCTACCCCACCAAGCCAACGACTTACCACCCCGCTCATGCCTGCCCTACTTGTGTTTTTACAATTTGCCCAACGGCCGATAGAGGCTGTCTGAGCCAGCCCTGTCCTTACCTGTCGCGCACGAATGTAAAAGCGCCTAGCTCTCTCAAGATTAGAGAGATTAGGATCTAACTGACAAGCCACCCCAAATTCTTCCCTTGAGAAAGGAGTTAATGCTATTTGCTCTATTAGAGATTCTTTTTCTTCCCTAAGCACTTTAAAGAAATTAACAACCTCTCCATCTATATCATTATAAGTTTCCACAGGTGAGGGGTCTCTATTGAGCAACACTGCACCAGAACCTGCAAAAGGTTCGCAATAATGCAGACAATTAGGAAGCTGAGGCAAAAGCCATCCTAAATGTGAAAACTTACCTCCATACCAACCAAAAGCTATCAGCTTCTTAGGCCGTGTAAGGCGTTGTATAGGTTGTGCTGCTCTTCTACTTTTCATACTGATATCTTTATTTGTCATTCTTCATTTGTCCTTGCAAAGATACATCTTTTCTTGGTAACATCAAGCAAAAAAATACTTGAATTAAACCAGTGCCAATTCCACTTCTGCTACACTGATTAGCTCATGAACAAATTAGCTAATTATTTTCTTGACTTTTCTCTTAGAATATCGTACTTTTGCCTTTCAATAGTCAGTTGTTATTCACTGTACGCTAAAATAAAAACTATCATGATAAAAAATAGTCTTCCCAAAGCTATATCCTATGAGGGGTTTGAACACCTTATAGACCGTCTTCTCCTAGAAGGAAAAACAACAGGCGAGGATCAGAGTGAGTTCATGGTATCTCTTACCAAACTCAATCGCCAACGTATGAAACGTATTGATAACACCTTGGAGTTTACCCCTGAGCAGCTTGCTCCTTTTAAACAAATTGCCAAAGGCCAATTATGGCTGGTGATTTCCGAGGCGTGGTGCGCCGATGGAGCGCAGATTGTTCCCGTACTGGCTAAAATCGCCCAAAGCAACCCGCTTATTGACCTTAAGATTGTTCTTCGCGATGAGAACCCTGATCTGATGAACCAGTATCTGACCAATGGCGGTAAAGCGATCCCAATTCTTATCATCGCCGATGCCCAAAGCCTTGAGGTGCTCCATGTATGGGGGCCACGCCCTAAGGTAGCTACTCAGATGGTAGAAGCCTACAAGAAGGAGCATGGCAAACTCACCCCAGAGTTCAAGGAAGATCTCCAAAAGTGGTATAACCAAGACAAAGGACAGAGCATTCTAAGCGACTTGCAAACCTTTTTTAAATAAACTCTTGTGAAGATAGTTATTTCACCTGCCAAGCGAATGGACTGCCACTCGCCTTACCCTGCTATAGTGCCCAGCCAAGCGATTTTCCAATCGGAAATCCTTCAGGTATATAAGGTGCTAAAGGAGCTACCCCCTTCCACACTAGCGGAGCTGATGGATATTTCGCCCCGCCTGGCGGACGTTAGCTGGCAATATCACCAAGCTCTTTCCCTTCCCTTTACCCAGAAGAATGCACGCCCTGCTATCTATACCTATCATGGTGATGTATATGAGGGCTTAGATGTTTCGTCCTTGAGCCAAGAGGAGGTACTTAGGCTACAAGGTTCTTTGCGTATTCTCTCAGGACTTTATGGCATTCTAAAGCCCTTAGACCTTATCGCCCCTTATCGGTTGGAGATGGGCATCAAGCTCGCTGTAGCAGGACAGGCTAACCTGTATGATTTTTGGCGTAAGAAAATCACCCACGCCCTGAATGAAGAACTTGAGGAAGGGGAAACTCTGGTACACTTAGCCAGCGATGAGTACTTCAAGGTGATAGACACCCAAGCGCTCAAGGCGAAAGTCATACATGTGGCTTTTAAGAGCTGGCGCGGCGACACTCTCAAGACCATAGTTCTCTATACCAAGCAAGGGCGAGGCCTTATGACGCGCTACATTGTCCAAGAGCAAATCACCGACCCCGAAGACCTCAAAGGCTTTCACCTTGGAGGGTATCAGTATGCGGAGGATCTCTCTAATGAAAATGAGATGGTGTTTGTGAGGGGGTAGTAGTCAGTGGTTAGTGGTCAGTGGTTAGTGGTTAGTGGTTAGTGGTTAGTGGTCAGTGGTTAGTAGAGAATAACAATTAAAAATAGAAAAATATACTATGGAGAATATTAAAGATTTTAAAGATCTTTTTCTTTGGCAACGAGCTATGGATCTTGTTGTTGAGGTATATGATTTAGTAAAAAAACTCCCAAAAGAAGAACTTTTTGCTTTAAGTGATCATATAAGACGTGCTGTAATCTCTATTCCAAGCAATATTGCTGAAGGACAAGGAAGGAACTCTTCCAAAGAATTTATTCATTTCTTATCCATTGCAAAAGGCTCAAAGGCAGAATTAGAAACCCAATTATTACTTTGTATGAGAATTAATTATCTAAAAGAATTAGAAATAGAAAAAGCAATGTCATTAGTAGAAGAAGTAGGGAAAATGCTCCATTCACTACAAAAGAGACTAACCACTAATAACTAACAACTAAAAAATGCACAAATCAGGATTTGTAAATATTATAGGAAACCCCAATGTAGGGAAATCCACTTTACTGAACGCCTTGGTAGGCGAACGGCTTTCTATTATCACCTCTAAGGCACAGACCACACGGCATCGTATCTTTGGAATCGTCAGCGGGGAAGACTTTCAAGTAATCTTCTCCGATACCCCAGGAATCATCAAGCCTGCTTACCAGTTGCAAGCGTCGATGATGGACTTTGTCAAAGATGCCTTTGAGGACGCTGATATTCTTATCTATATGATAGAGATCGGTGAGAAAGATCTCAAGGATGAGGAATTTTTCAAGAAAATCAATCAAGCTAAGGTGCCTGTGCTTGTGTTAATCAATAAGATAGACCGCTCCGATGAGGCTACCGTCAAGGAAGCCTTGGCCTATTGGCAGGAGAAAGTGCCCAAGGGAGAGATTTATGCCATTTCTGCTTTGGAGAACTTCAATGTGGAGCCGCTTTTCCATCGCATTTTGGAGTTATTGCCTGAATCCCCTGCCTTCTATCCGAAAGACCAGCTGACTGATAAGCCTGAACGCTTCTTTGTCAATGAAACTATCCGTGAGAAAATCCTGCTCAATTACAAGAAGGAAGTTCCTTATTCAGTAGAGGTAGAGACAGAGACATTCAGTGAGACGGAAGAGATCATTCGCATTCGTAGCATCATCATGGTTGAGCGTGAGAGCCAAAAGGGTATCATCATAGGTCACCGTGGCGAAGCCCTCAAAAAGGTAGGGATACAAGCCCGCTATGATTTGGAGAAATTCTTTGGTAAGCAAATCCACTTGGAACTCTATGTCAAAGTCAATAAAAACTGGCGCTCCGATCTGAAACAGCTCAGACGATTCGGATACACGAATTAGTGACTAGTGACCAACGACTAGTGACTAGTGACTAATGACTAGTGAGTAATGACTAGTGACTAATACATCATCTTTGGTGTGAGCTTGTTGCTCGTGCTTAACCTAAGAAAATGTTATTATAGGAGCTATAATCCTTTCATGCTAAACCCCTAAAACCCTATTATAAAAAATGTTATTACAAATTCTCTCTTACTGCTTACCATCGGTCATAGTGGCCGTGATAGCTTACTTGTTGTTTCAACAGCATTTTAAGAATGAGGCTAGCACTAGGCAATGGCTTCTTCAAAAAGACCTGCGAAAAGAGGCGCTTCCCTTGCGCCTACAGGCTTATGAGCGCCTAACCTTACTGCTTGATCGTACCAGCCCTCAGAAACTTGCCTTGCGAATCGCCCCTACTTCTCAGGACAAAATGGCTTACGAACTGTTGCTCATTGAGCATATCAATGCCGAGTATGAGCATAACATCACGCAGCAAATCTACGTAAGTGGCAACCTGTGGAATGTGATTCTTATCAGTAAGAACACGACCCTACAGATTATCCATCGCATCGCTACTGATGAGTCCATTGGTGATGCTCAAAAACTCCGTGAGGCCATCATTGCTGAATTTACCGACAAGCCTTCCCCTTCTACCCATGCTACCGCCCACGTAGTGAGCGAGGTAGCAAACTTTATATAAGTGAAGACAATTAAATGAAAAACAAAAAGAGAAGCGTGAAAAACAACTATTCACTCTTCTCTTTCATATAAGGGCGAATTGCTCACATACTCCGCTCTCGCGGACTTT